>NZ_JAOPHO010000016.1:0-73352 GCF_033141925.1 Peribacillus sp. CSMR9 | reverse complement strand
TTGGGGTCGCGGGTTCGAATCCCGTCTTTCGCTCCAAAAACGTTGGCGGCATAGCCAAGCGGTAAGGCAGAGGTCTGCAAAACCTTTACCACCGGTTCGATTCCGGTTGCCGCCTCCAACATACATGCCGGTGTGGCGGAATTGGCAGACGCGCACGACTCAAAATCGTGTTCCTCTGGAGTGCCGGTTCGACCCCGGCCACCGGTATCACCAATAGCGAATAAACGCTATTACATCAAGCTTCACACTTAATTGTGTGAAGCTTTTTTGTGTTTTCACCCACTACAAAAAATGTACAAATAATGTGCGAGGGTAGTATGCAATGAGTATAAGGGGAAAATTTATTATCAAGCAGGGATAGAAGTAACTGGTGCGAAAGATAATTCCGTGCTGATTCGTCAGACAAAAACTTATTTTAAAAAGTGCTGCCCATCATTTCAAAGGTGAAGGATTAACAGGACATTTAATTGAAGGTTTGAGGGAATGGTAAAATTGACAAGTTATTCATCAATCAAGATGAAGGAGAATTAAAACAAAGGATCATACAAAACCAATAAAACATTACGGTCTATTATCTGAGATTAAGGGCGTTAGGATTTCATTTCATACGCTTAGGCATCACACGTCAGATATTCATTCATAATTTATTTTAACAGCGATAGTTTAGGGAGCGTTTTCTGTGTTACGGTAAAAATAAAAACGAATGGGTCAAAGAGCGCTAACTCTACCATTCGTTCCGAAAGTAATGATTGGCCAATGATTTCAGATTTCAATATTCATAACATTTAGTTCTGCTTCAGTATAGCCAGCAGAGGATAGTGCAATTTCAATTTCTTCAGCAGCCTTATAATCAAATAATTTAAATTTAGACATTAAAGCGAAAGCATTTTGATTTTCAATTGCCAGGGCAACAGCTTCCACGTCTTGTAGTAACTTCAGGTCTTCAATGTAGAATTGAGCGGTTCGCATCGCTAAATACTCATTCTGTGTAGTTGAACTGTAGAAAAGTCTTGTTAAAGTGGCGATTGCGTTAGGAACGAAAATTTTATTCATAATTACCCCTCCATCATTCTCAATATTCTGTCATTAAGATACTTCAAGTATGAGTCACCATAAAAGTATTGTCAATCTTTAGCTGTTAAGCATTTTTGCTCACCAGATGAAAATAGATCTGTATAAAACAGGCGACTTTTCCAAAGGCAAAAACCATTGCACCGAACCGTAGTAAGCGAAAGAATGAATGTTGCTGAGTTCACGAAACGAACCAACTTACATGTGACATGTTGATTTTAGCTTGATTGCTAGGTCTGGTTGAGCATCCAGTAAATAGCTGATTTAAAAAAAAGCCAGTGTCACAAGCGGCACGATTAAGCCGAATGTTTTAGAATTTTTTTAGAAATTCTTTCATTGATGAGATCCTTTCTGTGTTTGAAATTTTCAAAGGGCTTATGAAACAACAGATCCTTATTGACTGTGAAGAAGGCGTGCTTCCACATTACGCAGCTCTCCGTATGAAACACTATTAGCCACAATTACTTGCAATGTTCTCGTAGCTGTCATTCGTTTGTCTGGATGCTTCATTTGTAGATGCTGTTGTATCGCTCGGAAAAGTTCATTATTTTCTGGACGGTTGGCGTGATAGATTTCTTGTAAACTCTTCAATTTTCCCATGGCTTTTCCTACTTTCCATCAAGTGTGAAATATATATGAAAGCTTATGCGATAATATTCGTATGGTCTATATTTCCGTCTGAGCACGTCTAATTCCTTCTTTTTTCAATTAAATCTTCTTTAAGGAACAGTGAAGTTGCTCCTGATTTTTTTACATGGCGTTAGCTTAGCTGTCTTACTGATTGACGGTTGCCCGTATATGTTGTTATTTATCTTTATCTTTAACACGACCAAAGTAATTCAGAATCTGTTCTGCGTCGGAGTGTGTTATTGTGATGTTATACTATCCTGACGGAAAAGGATATTGTGCGGGGGATGTAAGTGGGAAAATGACCCTGCAGAGCATATCGAAAGTTTTGACACTTGCTCTTGTATTAATGGAAAAAGGGGAGGAATATGTTTTTCCTATGTAGGCAAAGAACCTACTGGTGACCCTTTTAATTCGATTACCAAGTTAGAGACAAACAAGCCATCCAAGCCGTTAAACCCGATGATCAATGCAGGAGCATTGACTGTGACCTACATGATTGCAGGTGACAGTGAGAATGAACGATTCAGGCTTATTTTAGATTTTATCCGAGAATTGATGCAAAATCCCACTATTGAGAATGTGGAGGACTTAATCGAATTGTACTCGAAGCAGTGTGCCAATGAAATGGACAGTCAGGATTTGGCGAGGATAGGCTGTGTGCTGGCCATGAATGGGAAAGATTTGTTGACGGGAAAGCAAATCATCCCCGGGGACATTGCCCGAATTTGCAAGACATTCATGGTTACCTGAGAAACAAATCACTCACTTTCACGGCAAAAAAAGGACCTCTGCACATATGGCAAGGGTCTTAAGGTGATCATAACAAGTTGGATAGGAGAGATACTTTTTTATATAATGCATGTACCTCTTTATTTCGATGTTCCCCGATGTCATTTCTTAGGTGGCCTTCCATATCGGTCATTAAATCAGCTAATTTCAATGCCTTTTGCCTATCGGAAATATTGCTTCGAATGATATATTCATATTTTGCATTGTATTCAGTCAGTGACATTTCTTCCGTCCTCCCATAATATCATTAAAGCTGTCCTCTGTTCCTTCATCAGCAATCCCAATGTACTTGAGTGTAATTTCAGGATGTGAATGATTAAGGATCATTTGTAACTCAGCAAGGTCCTTACTTCGTTTATAGTGCCAGTACCCATACGTTTTCCTCATGGTATGGGTACCAACGCCCTCGATGTCCACCATGTCCGCTGCTTTATTAAGCTGTCTGTAGGCTTGTATCTTGCTAATTGGCTTATCGCCCTTGCGTGAGGGGAATAGCCATTCACCATCGATGGTGGCTATATAGGCTGCCAATTCATTACATACATTATTAAGCTGTATTATTCTTGGCTTTTTTGTTTTGCCTTCCTTGATGATGACCTCCATCTTACCTTTAATGTCCTTTATCTTCAGCGATAATAAATCAGACACACGCAAGCCTGTATTGATGCCTAACAAGAACAATATGTAGTCTCTCTCGCTGCAATGTCTCTTCAGTGACCATTTCATATCATCTAATTTTTCCAATGATCTGATAGGTTGAACGTCAATTAAATGTTCTTTTGGCAAATGAGATCACCCTTATTTCACGCTAATGGAATCAGTGTTTTGAATGTATACTTTTTATTAATTTAAGAGTAACACTTGAAAAGGATGGAAGTCAATGTGAGGTGTATACTGATATTTTTTGGACTGTCCACTTTTAAGGGTTCGAAGTATTTTAGTTGTTTATTCGTATTAAGGTTGAATAATGGCATTAAAAACTTCTGGAACTTGATATAATGAATCTATAGGGGTATTTTTCCAAACTGATGTTTTGATGGATATTTAATAGATGAATTAATTCATTCTGAATTTATTATGCTTTAACAGCAGGATTGGGAAACCACCATGAAGAGAGGTTTAGTTATATTGAAAAAGTTACTGCCTTTAATGTCAAGGTTGTTTACTATGGCAATTATGGTTTCGGTTTTTTACTGTATGTTCATGTTCGCAGACTTGGAGAATGAAAAGACAGACAGCGGGAGTCATAACGAGCAATCAGTTAATTTTGAAGAGATGAGCGATCAAGAAGAGATGCCAGCAGGTTCTTTGGTGAACTATTGTAAAGATAGCGCTAATGAGAGTCGCGCCTCCAGTTGGTTTGGTATTGAAGAAAACGTTATGGAACCTAGCGAATATACGGTTGAATGCATTGAACACTTGGAATAGCAGCAGAGTTCCTATGGATCACCCGTAAATTTGAAATTCAGGACAACAAGGATATCCGGGACGTCGGGGTTTAGCGCAAGGGTAAGGACATATTGACCGAATATTATCGTGAGCGGGGGGACATCCAAAGATTTGGCTGATTGGCTTAATGGAACGGAGCGGAATTAACGGGGAATATGAAGTGTTTTGGAAAATAAGGCTTTGCTGAAATGAGTGGTGACGAACGGGTACACAGCGGAGAAGGCCATATTTGTTCATATAGAACATTGAAACTAATCTGTTTGGATCTTAATCAAACAGGTTTTTTAGTATGAAAGGAAATCCAATGGAAAAAATGGAATAGAATATAATGAAGAATGAAGGGAAATTTTTCACCCCCATATCTTTTTCTCTTTCTGAAACGTTTATAGGATAGAGGGTGTTGAAGGAGTGAGAAAAATGATAAATAAGTTAAGGGAAGATATTTCTGAAGAAAAGGATAACGGTGCGATTTTGCGTGAAGTCTATCCTGAATTGCTTCGGTTTTGCCGATTCCTGACCCAAAATAATTGGGATGGGGATGATTTGGCACAGGAAACGGTATTGAAGGCAATGCAGGGCTATGGAAAGAAAACCGAGATAACAACGGCTTTATTGAAGACGATAGCACGCCATTCCTGGATTGATACGATACGAAAAAGGAAAAAAGAATCATTAGACGAACTGTTGGATACCGAACAACAGGGATCAGTTGGGGAAAATGCCTTTGAAACGGTTGAATATATAATAAAGTCACTTACCCCGAAACAAGCCGTTGTATTCCTGTTAAAGGAAGGATTCCTCTATCGGTCAAAAGAAATCTCAGATTATTTGAACACCACGGAAACGGCTGTAAAGGCAATCTTGAACCGTGTGAAAAAGCGTTTTGACGATGACGTTGAAGAGCGCAAGTTGTCTTGTGTGGAAGATTGGCAGGATGAGGAGGAACAGCGGCTCATGTCCCTGATGACACAGGCTTTAAAAGCCCAGAATCCTGATATCCTCATTAGAAGCATTCCATCTTTCAAATCCCTGAACAGTGAATCGATGATTCCTAAACTGATGAATCGTTCGATTCTTTCCAAATCAAGCTTCACTCCTTCAAACACACTCTCAATGGCCGCATAGCCAATATTATTGTTAGGAGGAAGAAGAGATATGACCACCATTCCATATGTAATTGAGCAATCAGGCAAGGGTGAGCGCTCGTATGATATTTATTCCAGACTTCTAAAAGACCGTATCATCATGATTGGGGAAGAAATCACCGATCATTTAGCCAATAGTGTGGTTGCCCAATTGTTATTCTTGGCAGCAGATGCACCTGAGAAGGAAATTACCATCTTCATAAACAGTCCAGGGGGATCGACCAGTGCCGGTTTCGCCATTTATGATACGATGCAATATATTAAGCCTGATATCCGGACTGTATGTACGGGGATGGCTGCATCATTCGGTGCCATGCTTTTATTGGCGGGTACGAAAGGGAAAAGGTGCGCTTTGCCAAATAGTGAAATCATGCTTCATCAACCGCTTGGTGGGGCGAGGGGGCAAGCCACGGAAATTGAAATTTCTGCCCGAAGGATTTTGAAACTAAAGGATCACATCAATCAAATCATCTCGGAAAGGACTGGGCAGCCTATCGAAAAGGTGGCGAAGGACACAGATCGTGATTACTTCTTAAGCGCAATAGAGGCGAAGGATTACGGTATAATCGATGAAATAATCGTTCAGGATAAGTAATCCTGATAAAAACGCTATCAGTAAACTCAAAAATAAGCTGGATGAAAACGAAAAGAAACTGTCGATATCTATATCGGCAGCTTCTTTTTTACCTTCGACATTACTCCATATATTTATTTACAAATCCCCATACCTCGTTCCAATACTTTTTGGATCCACTAATTTAGCTTCATCTCAATGGCCGCATAGCCAATATTATTGTTAGGAGGAAGAAGAGATATGACCACCATTCCATATGTGTGAAAAAATAGAAGGGTGCCCAGGGTGACTATTGAAATCTGAAACTACTGAAATTCTTTTTGAAAAGGGCTGAGAAAAGGATTTTGGATGTCTTCCTTTTCTGGATAGTCCATCCATTTAATATGTTAAAATAAATATTATCTAACATTATCAATATCTTGGAGGAAGTTTCAATGAAGAAAACGCAAAAGGTTTTACTTATTAGTGGAATCTTTGTTGTGGCATTATTCGGGTTGGGGATTGCTTCCTTTAAAATCATGGAAAACTCCAATGATTACGAAAAAGCACAACTGGAGATCGAAGCCAGGGAAACCAAAGAACAAATTGAAAGAGAAAGAGAGGATGTTAAAATCACAGCCCAAAGGGAAGCGAAAGCTAAAGCGGCGGAACTTGAAGCGAAAACAGCGATATATGATGGGATTGAATTTGAAACAGGACTTGATGAAGACTCAACCGAAACGGAAGTCATGGACGTCATGCATAAAATGACTCATCAAAAAGTTCGATCGCAAGATAAATGGGGAGCTATACCAATGTCCCCTAAGATTATAGAAGAGGTTTATAAAATAGTGGATTTAAGTGATTTTCAGCATAGAGATAGATTGCTCGGCATTGCTGCCAGGTGGGGTGACTTTAATTTTAGCTCGATCGTTCAGGACCATAACTTCTTTTGGAAAGACAAAGAAGGCACCGTTGGAAAAGCCCATGGTACATTAAGTGCGGCAGAAGAGATTGAATTCATTGAAGTGAATTTTAAGTGAGGCCATTTGCAGGGAAGTATTGAATATATCAGAGGGCGAGTTGATAAGACCTGTTCAATAAAGAAAACACTTAAACCTCCTGCAATAAGGCCAGTTCCTCAGGAGGTTTGAGTGTTTACCATTCAACTCAGTCATTCGCTTATGGGGAAGTCAAGCAATGGAGTTTTTCACTCCATACAGGAGTTTTATTTCTTAATAACTAGTTTGCTTGACTCGTTCTCCTTGTTTACGGGTACGTCTTTTCCTACTGTGACCCTGCGAACGACGCGGTGCTGATCCCCGTAATCGGCAATAGCGTAATGCTGCGTGGCTAGGTTATCCCAAATGACCACGTCCCCTTCACTCCATTGCCAACGCACGGTATTTTCTAAGCGAGTGACGTATGAATCAAAGATACTTAATAATCTTTCAGATTCACTTGTTGTATATCCTTCCACTCTTCCAGCAAAGCCACCTAATAACAAATGCCTTTTTCCGGTTTCTGCGTGCACATGAACGACTGGGTGCCTTGTTTTATAAATGGTAGATTCGAATATATCACGATATTTCTTTTTAACCTCATCATCAATGTTTTCGGCTGGTTTGAATTGTGCATAATCATATTCATTTGTATGGATCGCCCATAGTCCATCCGCTAATTTCTTCAATCCATCCGGCAGGTCCTCATATGCTTTATTGGTATTTGCCCAAACTGTATCCCCGCCAACATCAGGGATGGTTACACCTCTTAAAACAGAGTATTTAGGAACTGCTGGTACAAAAGTGACATCAGTATGCCAATGGTTTGCTTTAGCACCTCGTTCGGAATCAAGTTCGAAGATATAGTTAGTATTGTCTTTGACCGGTACTGTAGGATGTGCATAAGGTTCACCCAATAGTTTTGCAAATGCTTCTTGGGTGGCATCGTCCAAATGGTTTTGACCTTTGAAGAATACGACTTTATGATCGTTTAACGCTTGTTTGATTTCACTTAAAATAGCTAAATCCAAGGCTCCGCTTAATTGGACACCTTGAATTTCCGCTCCAATTCTTCCTGCTACGGGTACCACTTTTAATTGTTGTGTTTTAGTTTCCGTCATAATCAATCTCCTCCTGTAAGGTATGTTTTTTTATTTTTTAAAGGCTTCATCAATGTATTCATTGTGGATCTGGTTTTTAAAATTAAATGATTTCTTGATATAACCCACACCAGCTAAAGTATTGATTGATTCTTGTTGTGCTTTGATGGCATCTTCGGTAAAGAAGATATTTGGTTCTTCGGCCGTTATTATTGTCTTGACTGTGCTCACAGGCAATTTAGTTTCTTTGGAATAAATTTCAGATGCTTCATCTGGATTTTCAATTTGCCAATCGGCAGCTTTTTTATAAACCTTTAAATAGGCCTCTACAATTTCAGGATGTGCTTTTGCAAATCCGTTACGTGCAATGATTGCACCAGGAGCCAATATTTTTCCCTTTACATTAAGTGCGACTGCATTCCCTTTTTCAATATTATTAAGGTAATAAGGGTTCCATATCGCCCAGGCGTCCAATTGTTTGGTTTCAAAAGCGGATTGAGCATCATCCGGTTGTAAATTGATGAGTTTAATATCATCAGTCGTTAAACCATGGGCTTTCAATGCCTTGATTAAATACACATGACCTGTTGTCCCGGAGGCAACACCGACCGTTTTTCCCTTTAAGTCTTCAATCTGCTTTATGTCACCTTCTGGCTGAACCAGGATCCGGACAGATGACTCACCTCGACCTGTTTGTGCAATCACTTCAAATGGCAGATTCTTATCAATTCCGGCAATCAGTGCACCATCCCCTAAAAAAGATAGGTCGACCCGATTGGAAGCGAGGGATTCCAAAAGCGGGGGGCCACTCGGGAATTCACTCCACTCGGTTTGGGCATCCAGTTTAGAAAACTCTTCGTCGAATAATCCCTTTTCCTTTGCAATGACCAATGGCCCCATCTTGCCATTTAAGGCAATATGAACTTTAAGTGGATCGCTTTTCCCGGAAGCTTTGCCGGCATCGGAATTACAACCTGCCAATATAGCAATGCTAATGATGGCAAGTAATACTGCAGTTAACTTGTTACGATATTCCTTCATGAATTCCCTCCTTTTTTATTACACTTACCACATCTGGATAGTCAGATTAATAAAAAAAAGAGATTCAACGAAGAGTATGTCGGGGTTACTCTTCATTGAATCTCCGGTAGTCCAGTTGATTCACATGACCTTTAATTGGTTTTTTGTAATGCGGATTTGTGTATGAATGCATCTTAACAGCTGCTAGAATAATCTGTCAATTCCTTTTTTGATTAATCCGATAAAATAAATGGGTATTATTTGTTGATTATAAATAATCGATAAGTTAATATAAAATGAAATATTGAATCGACTAGTTAACTAGAGATTCAGCAAAGGGACAATATGTGCCTTATTGCTGGATCTCTATTTTTTTTATTTGAGAAAGGGTGAGGATATTGGTAGCGACGTTAGAAATTAATCATGTAAGCAAAACATTTAAGAATGATAATGAAAGTGTCCATGTTTTGGATAATTTAAATCTGAGCGTCAAAAATGGTGAGTTCGTCACCATCATTGGTCCGAGTGGATGCGGGAAAAGCACATTATTAAAGCTGATCGCAGGACTTGATTCAGACTTTGACGGCGAGATCATTGCAGGTGATCATCCGGTTAGCGCCCCTTCTAAAGACCGTGGTTTCATTTTTCAGGAGCACCGCTTATTTCCATGGCTAAACGTTGAGAAAAATATTGCAGGTAACCTTCCATTAAAAAAACCGGACATTAGAAAAAGGGTGGATGATTTAATTTCACTTGTTAAGCTAAAAGGATTTGAAAAGGGATATCCACGCCAATTATCCGGTGGAATGTCGCAGCGTGTTGCCATTGCGAGGGCCTTATTACGTAATCCTGAAGTTTTATTGCTGGATGAGCCATTCGGTGCATTGGATGCTTTCACGCGAACGCATCTTCAAGAGGCTTTGCTAGAAATATGGGAGAAGAATATGACAACGATGGTGCTTGTCACCCATGATATTGATGAATCCATCTTTTTATCGAGCAAAGTGGTAGTCATGGAGGCAAAGCCTGGACGGATTAAAGCTATCGTTCCAATTGATTTACCATATCCAAGAAAACGAACAAGCAAAGCGTTTCAGGAATTCAGGACCGTCATTTTAACCGAACTTGATCATCATCCTGAAGAAAGGGAAGATTGGAGCATTTAATTAATTTTTGAAAAAAGGAAGGATGAAAAATATGTCTACACAGACCGTTGCACAAAACAAGCCGCTTGTCATAAGGAAAACGAAAAAACAATCCAAACTTGCCAAATCAGCATTGCGGGGTTCGTTCCTTCCCGTTGTCGTGTTGATTGCATGGCAATCATTAGGTTCGGTTGGCATCCTGCCTGCCCAATTATTCTCATCACCTTTATTGATCGTCACGACTTTCATTGATCTCGTTCAGTCAGGGGAAATGGGAATGCATTTACAAATCAGTTTAACGCGGGCTCTTCTTGGCTTTGCATTAGGTGGTTTTTTAGGCTTATTGCTAGGAGTCATCGTTGGCATGCAAAAAAAATCCGAAGAATATCTTAACCCAAGCATTCAAATGTTACGGACAGTTCCTTTACTTGCGATTACCCCTTTATTCATTATGTGGTTCGGGTTTGGTGAACTTTCCAAAGTACTGCTTATTGCTTTAGGTGCTTTTTTTCCTCTATATTTACAAACCTTTTTGGGCCTTCGGAATGTGGATAAAAAACTATACGATGTTGCCCGAATCTTAGAGTTTGGCCGTCTGGAGCAAATAACGAAGCTGATGATTCCGGCAGCTTTACCGAACATATTGCTTGGTATCCGTTTAGCCTTAAGTGCTGCTTGGATGTGCTTGGTCGTCGCTGAATTGTTGGGTGCAGATAGAGGGGTGGGCTTCATGATCCAGGATGCCCGTTCATTCATGCAAACGGACGTCGTATTCGTAGGCATCATCATTTTTGCCATGGCTGGTAAAATCTCCGACTCGTTTGTCCGCTTTTTAGAAAATCATTTGCTGAAATGGCAAGATAGCTTTAAAGCCTAATTGAAAAGGATGACCGCCCGGTTTTGGGAGGTCATCCTTTTTCTTGTTTGTTAATGTATGTTTAATCTATTTCTCTATGTAAGGGCAAATAAATAGTGAAGGATGTTCCTTTGTTCAATTCGCTCTGTACCACGATTTTCCCTTTGTATTTTTGAACGATGGAATAACAAACGGTCAGGCCGATACCAGTTCCCCTATCTTTAAGCGAATAGAATGGGGTGCCGAGTATTTCAAGCTGTTCTTTGGAAAGACCTATTCCTGTATCCGTTATTCGGATTTTTGCCATAGTGCGTTCCTTCTCGGTTTCCACCTTGATGAATCCGGGATTGTTCATCGACTCAATTCCATTTTTCATGATATTGACCAGTATCTGTTTAAGCTCGATCGGATTCATATTGATTTGTAGGTCATCACGGAAATCAAGTTGAAAGCCTATGTTTCGATTATTGGCAAAACTGGATAATAGATCGGAAATCTTTTGGATTTCATAATTTAAAGGAATGACCTGAATATTATCCGTTTGCGGTTTTGCCAAAGACAAATAGTCATTGATTATCACTTGTGTATATTCAAGTTCTGTAAGCATGGTCTGCACATAAAATTTTTCCGTCTCATTCAGTTCCTTCTCTTGATCCAATAACTGGGCAAACCCCTTCACGACTGTAATGGGATTTCGTATCTCATGTGCAATGGTGGCTGCTAGCTGACCGACTGAGTTCAATTGCTTGGCCTGTTGGATCTCCTTATGGAATGCATTAGTGGATTCCATCCTATTGTTTGTTCCTATGAACACAAATACCAATATGATTTGTATAGCGATGAAATTAATCGTATTGCCGAAACTATCCAAAGAAACATACTCATAAGTGTATTTAAGATCCGTTTGCGAAATGATCAAGATGGAAGCAGGACCTAATATGATATTTAAAGTGGCGACAATATAAAATCCGATTTTATCAAAGAGAAAAATGGGAATCAAGGGTGCTATAGCAAAAAAAGCCAGCATAATTGCGGTATCTGGGAAAATCCAGAATTTGCTATATATATAAACAGTAATTAAAGAAATGAATAGGGTTTTATAGAAATTGACTTCTGTTTTTAAGAAAAACAACAGAGAAATTATCATCCCCGATATTAAAATGACCTGAAATGTCATATCGTAGGGGTTATCTTTCCAACTTATAGGTGATATGGAAATCCCAACTAATAGTAAAAAGGATATCATTGCCATGAATGCCTTCAGTATGAATCGGTGTTTGTTTTGATAATATTGATAATTTTTTAACATAATTCCCCTCAATATAAATATTCTGTTTGTTTAATAGTAATCTGATACTAGTTTTTTGTAAATCAGAAAAAAATAGATCTTGTCAACATATGTAACAAATCCTTCCAGATCAAGCAGATATGGATGATGGGGAGGCGAATGGAATGGGTTCATGGAATTGGATTGGGTATAACGAACTACACGAAGGACTTGCAAACAATTTGTTTCATGGTTTTTTTTACCCATTTTAACTTATATATTATTTCTTTACACTATATTTGCTGTAGATTCACATTCCCCTTCTAAAATGGTGGTAATAATAGGAAGGGGATAGGGGAAAATGAAAACAAATATAAAGAAATTCGGTTTATGCATGATGAGTGCGGCTTTTATATTGCAGGCTACTTCCATGGGGACCTCGGCTGCAAATGTAGATCATTCGAATTCATCTATTTATGAGAAGAAAATTGTGAATATCGCACATCGAGGAGCTTCCGGTTATGCTCCTGAACATACGATTCCCGGATATCAATTGGGAGAACAAATGAAAGGCGACTACATAGAAATCGATCTTCAGATGACAAAGGATGGAAGATTGATAGCAATGCATGATGAAAAGGTGGATCGTACAACGAATGGTACAGGTCTAGTGAAAGACTTAACGCTGGCAGAAATCAAAAAACTAGATGCTGGTACATGGTTCAATGAAAAATATCCGCAATTGGCAAAAAAGAAATATGAAGGGTTAACGGTACCCACTCTTGAAGAAGTCTTTATGAAATTCGGCAGGCAGGCCAATTACTATATTGAAACAAAGTCTCCTGATGTATATCCAGGAATGGAAGAAGAACTTCTGCAAGTTCTGAAAGAAAATAAAATGGTGGATTCAAAAGGCCGTACCAAAAATGTACTTATACAATCGTTCAGTCAAGAAAGCCTTTTGAAGGTTCATGACATGAATCCAAATTTACCGCTTGTGCAGCTTTTTTCTTATAAGAACCAAGCAACCATTTCTGATGAGGAATTGGAATCCATTAAGAAATATGCCATTGGAGTGGGTCCGAATTTCAATAAGGTGGACGGACAATATGTGAAGATGGTTCGAAATCATGACCTTCAATTCCATCCATATACAGTAAATGAAAGAGCGGACATGAAAAAAGCTCTAGAATGGGGTGCAACGGGGCTGTTTACGAATTATCCCGATGTATTTAACGAGGTTCTTAGGGAGTATAAGCATGAAAAGCACAATGACAATGTGAATTTATAAGGTTACTAAATAAGTGTTTCATAGGTGAGTTCCGGTTTTCCGGGGCTTTTTTTGTATGAACCGGATTCAACTTAATGAAGGGCATTTAATCCTTGGGAGAAATAGGTGTTCATAGGCTTAGTAGACTTTTGATTATAAACGGGTTTCTAGTATGAGGACATAGAAAAACCTCGAATAAGGGACTTTTTTTACTGTGTCCATTATTCGGGGGATGGTTCGATCTGCATGGGCTTTTTTATTAGGGACACAAATAGATTGAAATTATTGTTATATTATGGATATTGTATAAAAAAGGTGAAAAAAGATGAATGATCATTATGTGCGTGAACTGAAGAATATCAGGATTACACTGATTTTCTTGACTATTATCGTTGCTTTTGTTTCAGGTGGATCCGGGAATGTGACGATTGATCCAATGGATGATGGAGGGTATAATGTGTATCCTCAGGCCAGTTATTCCAATATGGTCGATATGGGAAATGGACATTTTGGCGTGTTGTCTGGCAGTACAGATTTAAGCGGAGATGAAACATTCAAAATTTATTATTATGATAGGGAAAAAGATGAGTTGATCTTCAAAAAAGAAACGATGCTAAGTGATCTTGAATAAGGGTTATTGGTAAGGCAATGAGGTATTTATATTATATAATGATAGTAAATAAAAGGAGGGTGTTCAGATGGTATATAATTCGGCAGCGGAACTTTGTGATGGGATTGAGGTAATGTACCCTTCCTTTTATGTCCAAATGACGATAGAGATCGTCGATAAGAGATTTGGGCCTGTAAAGGCGGAAGCAGAGATTGCCATCAAGCCTGATGAGTCAAAGGGGTTTTTAGAGGTGCTGGTGGAGGATCTGGAATCGGAGCATATTTTTGCTGATGAAAATGGCAGCATATACGGAAGTTTTGGCATTGATCAAAGCATCCAAATTTATGATGAAGTTCTTGATATCATTCCGTTCGATGAGTTAATCGGAAAAGAAAACTGGAAAGAGGCTGTCGATTCATTTATCGTGGAAGAAAAGCTAAAAGGACAGCTGGAAAAGGTACTAAATAATTATCAATTCAGTGATATGAGTGGTAAATATAAATTTAGAAAAATATGTACGATTACTGAACTCCAATTTTTGAAGTAAAAAAGATGGAGAAGGTAAAAAGCCTTCTCTATTTTCATTATTCTTGGATCATATTAAAGCTGTTTTGGTTAGCATAACAAGCCTTCTTTTCTTCGTATTCGGTCCCATCTATCCATATCAGGTAAACCCTATACACTCCTTATTCTCGTCCTTTAACTAAGAACATCTTCGCATTATGTTTACATCAGATAAAAGTAAGTTCGGCATTGGTTAAAAACATATTCCCATCAAATATCTATTATAAAAAAATCCACTTTTTTGAATGCGATGGTAAGTATGCTTGAAATCGCATCAGACTGTGAAATATGGTTCTATATTTTTCATCATTTGTTAGATATATTGAATGTAAGGCACTAAAAAAGCACAGGAGTTAGCCCCTGTGCGACGAAATTATTTATAAACCTTACTTGGGATTTTTACTGCAGGGCGGCCAAATGCATAAGGAGCTACTTCATATTCTTGGAATACGAGATAGATCCCCCCATTTGTATAATAGAACTGTGAATCCTTATTGACGGGAACATCGCTCTGTTTTTTAACATAAAAACTATCTCTTTTCCTCATGTAGTCAAAAGCATATTTCTGCACCTTCGTATATTTCACTTTGGATGTGAGGATTTCACTGATTTTCATCTGTTTACCGGAAGACACTTTAAAATTATAGGATGTTGTGTACCCCATTCCATGAGCTCCACCGCTATAGGAGTAATCGTCAATAAGAATGCTTAGCTTTTCATCCTGGTTGAATTTCACTTTATACGAAATACTGTAACTATACTGGCAAGTGTATGGGGATTCTTTGCACCATTCCTCATTTTTATCTTTTTCCCTATCCTTTTTTGCTTGTAGATAAAAGGAATAGGCATCCTTGGCATGCTTAGTTAACACCTGATTAATTTTATCCTGAGCTGCTTTACTTTTTAGTCCTGATACTTGCGGATACGACAAGTCACTAATATTTTTATACTTTTTCTTGGTTATCTTCACATTGCTGAATTTTAAATATTTAGTAGATACATAGGCTTCTTTTCCATTGTACCGAATTTCCGACCAGCCGGATTTTGTTTTCGAATAAACGGTTACGGCTTTCCCTTTCTCCAACGATCCTACTTTTTTATAGCTGGTGCCGGGACCACTTCTAACAGATAAAGGGGAATTCTTCGTGTTTACCGTTGCGTTTTCTGTAGTGGCTGCGGAGACAGAGTCGATTTTTATCAGTAAAAAAGAGATACATGTAAAAGTTAATGCGACAGCAAGGAAAATCTTAGTGAAATTCTTGGATAGCATTCAATTACCACCTTTGTATAATTTTTACATTATCTATTATATAAGTTGGTGGATCAAATAGAAAGTTAATTTTATAATTCAAAAGCTAAAGAGGAGAAAAAAATGAAAATTGGTTTGGTACGGCATTTTAAGGTGGCACATGAATTCCCTACTGGGAAATCTGTGACGGCGGATGATATGAAGCAATGGTTTGTGGACTATGATGCAGCGGATATTATTTATGGAACGACTTTACTTGGCGTGGAGGAATGGCAGGAATGTTATTGCAGTGATATGTCGAGAGCTGTCAAGACAGCGGAACATATTTATCCAGGTACGGTTCATCGGATGGAGGAGCTGCGGGAAATACCTTCTCCCCCTCTCAAAGGGAAGGTGAAGCTGCCGTTCATCCTTTGGGCCATCTGGATTCGCTGCTGCTCGCTGTTCAACAAGGAGACAAGGGCGGAAATTAAGATCGCCGAACGAAGGATCAATAAAGTATTGGATGAAGTTTTTGCAAAGGGGGAAAGGGATGTTCTGATCGTGAGTCATGCCGCCCTTATGGTTTATATGAGGAAAGAGCTGATCCGACGGGGGTTCACCGGTCCAAAATTCAAGATTGCCGGTAATGGAAAGCTGTATGTATTCGAAAGATGATAAGTCAAAAATATAGGGTTTCCCGCCATAGAAGGTAAGTCTGGTATATTGAACATTTTGCTTAAGAAAGATGCAGGCCTTTTCCGATTAGTTATTCTTTTTCCGTTGGTTGTGGTTTATTATTGTAATAGTGTAATTTTTACGAATTCAATAATAGGGAAAGAGGTTGGACAATTTGGTGAAGGCAGTTTTTTTTGATTTAGATGATACATTACTATGGGATCAGAAAAGTGTAAAAGAGGCTTTTGTGGCCACATGTGAAGTGGCTAAGGAGAAATATGATTTAAATGTCGACGAGTTTGAAGAAGCGGTTCGGAAGGAAGCGCGTGAGCTTTATTCTTCTTACGATACTTATGGATTTACACAAATGATCGGAATCAACCCATTTGAAGGACTGTGGGGAAATTTTCAGGATGATCATGATGAATTCCGGAAGATGGCCGTGATTGCACCAAATTATCGGAAAGAAGCATGGACGAGAGGCTTGAAGGCATTAGGGATCGATGACCCGGCATTTGGGCTGGAACTGGCAGA
Organism: Peribacillus sp. CSMR9; assembly: GCF_033141925.1. Classification (NCBI taxonomy): domain Bacteria; kingdom Bacillati; phylum Bacillota; class Bacilli; order Caryophanales; family Bacillaceae; genus Peribacillus; species Peribacillus sp. CSMR9. The sequence goes on along the minus strand of NZ_JAOPHO010000016.1, from coordinate 56,442 downwards.
ACGTTTCCCTGCAGAGAGACGTAAAAAGCCATTTATTTATGAAGAATCATTCCGTGTGTTAGATGAATTAAAAGGGAAGTACAAAATGCTATTGTTGACAAACGGTTCTCCTGAACTCCAAAATACTAAACTTGAAATTACACCTGAACTAGTTCCTTATTTCGATCAAATCGTCATTTCTGGAGCTTTTGGACGAGGTAAACCGGATGCCTCCATTTTTGAGCATGCTTTGGAGATCATGGAGCTTGATAAGGATGAAGTATTGATGGTCGGCGATAATTTAATGACGGATATCCTTGGAGCATCACGGGTAGGTATAAAGTCGGTTTGGGTAAATCGCCATGATAAGGAACGGAATGAAGTGCTTCCAACCTATGAAATCAAGCATTTAGAGGGGCTTTTCCCAATCCTTGAGAGCCTGGAAAATTAATTGGTGATCCTTCTCCAAGTAACGAATTTGGAGAGGATGACCTAAAGTATTAGGACTTTCAAATTATATACAGAATGAAAAGGGTGATATATAGTTACCCTGTAATCAATTAAATTATTCAGACTAGGGGTGTCCAATAACAGTTGGGCTGAGAGAGAAGTGCTTATGCTTCTTAACCCTCAGGACCTGATCTGGTTCATACCAGCGTGGGGAAGTTAGAATCTACTAAACAATGACATTTCATTTGGTCATTTCTGTAGTCATACTAACGTTAGCCGGGTCTTAAATATGAGATCCGGTTTTTTCGTGCGAAATGGATTGGATTTTGTCCTTTTTAAATGAACTTAAAAAGGAGAAATGAAATCATGATGAGTAATTCAGTAAATGACATGAACGTTTCAATTATGTCCAGTTTTGCCGGGAGTAAAAAAGTGTATGTTGAGGGATCTAGACCTGATATTAAAGTACCTATGCGTGAAATTAAACTAAGTCCCACTACAGGTGCATTCGGCGAAGAGGAGAATCCGCCTTTGCGGGTTTATGACACAAGCGGTTCATATACGGATTCAGAATATCCCATTGATATTCATAAAGGCCTTGCCCCGATTAGACGCAATTGGGTCTTGGAACGTGAAGACGTTGAAGAGTATGAAGGACGTGAAATAAAACCCGAAGATAATGGATATAAAAAAGTGGAGTCACAATCCAAAGCTGAAATTTTTCCGGGATTGAAAAGAAAGCCATTGCGCGCAATGAAAGGGAAAAACGTAACCCAGCTTCATTATGCCCGTAAAGGTATCATCACCCCAGAAATGGAGTTCATTTCAATCAGGGAAAATGTTGCCCCTGAGTTTGTAAGAGAAGAGGTAGCTAGCGGAAGGGCGATCATTCCGGCAAATATTAACCATCCTGAAAGTGAGCCAATGATCATCGGACGTAATTTTCATGTGAAAATAAATGCGAATATAGGAAACTCAGCTGTTAGTTCATCGATCGAAGATGAAGTGGAGAAAATGACTTGGGCTACACGTTGGGGAGCCGACAACATAATGGATTTATCCACCGGAAAGAATATTCACACGACCCGGGAATGGATTATCAGGAATTCACCAGTGCCAGTTGGGACGGTTCCGATATATCAAGCATTGGAAAAAGTGAATGGAGTCGCGGAAGATTTAAATTGGGAAGTTTTTCGGGATACATTAATCGAGCAGGCCGAGCAAGGTGTCGATTACTTTACCATACACGCTGGTGTGCTTTTGCGGTACATCCCTTTAACAGCAAAACGAGTTACGGGTATTGTTTCACGAGGGGGGTCCATCATGGCACAATGGTGCTTGGCCCACCACCAAGAAAGCTTCCTCTATACTCACTTTGAAGAGATTTGTGAAATCATGAAGGCATATGATGTTTCATTTTCATTAGGTGACGGCCTCCGTCCTGGATCCATTGCAGATGCAAACGATGAGGCGCAATTTGCTGAATTGGAAACACTGGGGGAACTGACGAAGATTGCTTGGAAGCACGATGTTCAAGTCATGGTGGAAGGACCCGGTCACGTACCGATGCATTTGATTAAAGAAAATATGGATAAGCAGCTGGAAGTCTGTCAAGAAGCTCCATTCTATACCTTAGGACCTTTAACAACGGATATAGCTCCTGGATACGATCATATTACTTCTGCGATTGGTGCTGCAATGATTGGATGGTTTGGAACTGCCATGCTATGTTATGTGACACCGAAAGAGCATTTGGGACTTCCGAATAAAGAGGATGTTCGAGTAGGGGTCATTACTTATAAAATTGCAGCCCACGCAGCTGACCTTGCAAAGGGCCATAAGGATGCACAAAAACGGGATGATGCCCTTTCGAAGGCTAGATTCGAATTTCGTTGGAGAGATCAGTTCAATCTTTCTCTCGACCCTGAAAGGGCGGTTGAATATCACGACGAAACTCTTCCGGCTGAAGGTGCCAAAACAGCCCATTTCTGTTCAATGTGCGGACCTAAATTCTGCAGTATGAGAATCTCCCAGGACATCCGTGATTTGGCAAAAGAAAAGGGCCTGGGTTTTGAGTCGGTAATCGATGAAGGGCTTAAAGAAAAAGCGAATGAATTTAGGAAAACGGACGGAGAAATCTATCAATGATTCGGACGAGAGGGAGAATTCGATGAATCGGGTAATCCAGATAAAAGTTGAAATGAAACAGTTGGAAACTCAATTGGAACAGCTAAAAAGAGAGCTGAACATTTTTCGGGAGAATTGTAATCATGAATTTGTAAAAAATGATTATAGTCAACAATGTACAAAGTGCTACTTAATCGAAAGTCTGCAATGGTAGTGATTCCTTAATCGTCCTTTCGTTATCGGAATTAATCCCTTAATCATGTGGGGCATTCAATCATAAAGTCAACATGATTAAGGGATATTTCATTACAAACTTGTTTTATTAATATGAAGAGGGGGAGGGACCAGCCATCCTTTTTCCTTATTTAATCTTAGGAAATCAGCACCCAATGCTGCTTTTTTTGCATGGAATTGTGCGAACATCACTGCGATATCTTCGCGGATGCATTGACCCATGATCTGGCTGCAAGCAACTAATCCTGCATTAATATCGATTGATACTGAAGCAGAGATTTCAGGATCTTGAAACGTGCCCCAACGGGAATATCCTCTAAATTAGCTTTAGGCCTTTCAGGTGGTGATGGAGGCAGTCCTACGTTATTTTCTTTTAATAATAATTCAATTTGGTCATTTTCCTGTTTCCCTTGATTTATCACTTCTACAAGTAATTTATGCAGGTCCTTGTCACCAGTGTGATTGAGCATTGTTTGATGACATGCAATTAACCCTTTTGTTGTTGTTAGAAATGCCCATGTACCAAATACCTCTCCGTAATGCATAGGCTCTTCTTTTGGGTTTCCGCTTAAAATTCCCATAACCATCCTCCTTGAACTATTTTACGCATTTAAGTTACCCTGTACTAATCCATGAATCCATGAGTTAATGTTTGGAAATGTTAGAGGGTAATTTAGCCTTTTATTCCTTGTAGCCATTCTTGATAACATTCATCACAGAGCATTTCATTTCTATCCGTGTCAGTAACTTGAAATGTTACGACATGGATTTTTTTTTCTTCCGTGTCATCAGTACAATAGAAGCATTTATGAGTCATTTGAAATCCTCCCATACATATAAAGTGTTTATAGTTTAGAACATCACGGCTTTTTTTAAACAGACAACATGATGTAGGGCGGAAGAGTTTATTGAATAATCCTGTTGGTTTTTAACATACTAAGCTTGTTCACATCATTGATGAAACGAAACGAGGAGGGAAATAAAATGCAAAATCAAAATCAACAAGGTCAAGTACACCAGAACATGCAAACGGGTGCTATTCCCCCACAAATGAATCACGGTGGTCACGAAGTATTCGATGTACATGAAGTGTTGTCGGGAGCGATTGGAACTTTAAACACTTACATGCTTTTGCGTCAGCATGCTCAGGATCAGGAATTGATGGACATTCTGGATCGTCAATATCAGTTCATCCAAGATGAATATAATATTTCACTGGAGTGCTTCCAAACGGGCCAAGATCCTTCTAAACCAACCCAGAGCTACAAAATGAATCAAGGTAATGATTTTATATATGGATTGACACCAACCCAGCCAAAGAAACCTTTGCAATCCGTGTCGGAAATTACAGATGAGTGCATTGCAGGCTTGATGCTTGGAGCTGTTAAGTCTGCAGCATCCATGAAAGCGATGGCAGCGCTTGAAATAACGAATCCGGTGGTTCGCCGTGTGTTTGCAGATTCCGTTCCGAACTGCATTGAAATGGCATATGAGATTTCGTTATATCAAAACAAACATCATTACTACCAAGTTCCACAGCTTGCACAGCAGGATATGCAACAAATGATGAATTCATATGCACCCGCACAAGGAAATAACAACATAAGTCATTAAATGACATGGTTTTTGGATTCCTTTGTCAAACATAAAGAAGGGGTAGGACAAATTGTCCTACCCCTTCTTTATCATTGTTTCATCTGATTTATTTCCTGAATGCATTCCTGGACGAGGGTTACAGCCTGACTCATGGTGGCTCCTCCGCCAAATGCTGCGGTCACACCAATGGCTTCAAGAATTTCTTGTTCGGAACAGCCTTGATCAAGACATCCTTTAGTATGATAGATAATACAATATTCATCTTGCGAATATAAGCTTATTCCTAATGCGATAAGCTGTTTTTCTTTCTTGGATAATTGTCCTTCTTTAAAGCACTCTTCCGTAAACGAATTGAATTTCTCAGCTAGATCAGGCATTTTATGCGTAAAGGCACCGATTCCAGCTTTATAATCACGAAGAGCATTTTCAGTAGAATTGTTAGCTTCAAATTCCATTTTCCATTCAGCTCCATCCTAAATTTTTTTCATCAAAAATTAGTATGGGCTAAACAATGAACGATTAAACAGAAACACAGGAGTTTACAGAAGTAATCATAGAACCGTCCTTCCTACAAGGCAAGTGATTCCTTAGGCCGGGTGGCTTTGAACCATTGATAGCATAGGATGCAGATAATTGTAACGTCGATGGCATCACCGGCATAATACATTAACATTCCTCCATTTTCCGCTTGTTCCTTGGTGACTCCGCTTGGAGGATGGGCAAAAATATATTTAGAAAGGATATCATGGCCGGCCAGTGAAATTGTAAATACGATAGCTCGAAACATGAAGCTGAACCTGTGGGGCGCAGGGTCCATATAAATCATAGACGCAGTGAATAGATAACCCCCTATGAACACGTGAAAATGCACTAATGCACGTAGAAGCGCACTCTGATGCATCAACCCATATAACCCAGACGTATAAAGTATCCAGAGTCCCCCAATATTTAGCGCGGTAGCAATGGTTGGATTACTTAAAATGCGCAGCGGCCAACTTTTCAATAACTTTGAAAGGCGTCTTGCTGATTGTACATCAAGTGTTCGCAGTGCAAGAGTAATGGGAGCAGCAAGCACGAGTAGGATGGGTGCAATCATTCCAAGCAGTAAATGACCAACCATATGCGCAGTGAAGTCCATATGCGCGCGATTGGCTATGGGGCCAATGATTGCAGAATCTGCACAGATGATGCCAAGAATCCATGAGAACGTACGGTATAAGGGCCATTTTTGATAGCGGCGGCTCGAAATTACGACAGCTGCAATATAGATCACTATAACAAGCGCGGGTAGAATCAATAAAATCGATTCAAAGAGAGCTCCATTATCATTTTGAATATGACCATTACTGTGCATAGCGGCCTTCTGCTTTCATTTTAAGTAAGCTGCGCCGTGTTCGAATGATAAGGGAAATGCCGATCAAAATCATGACAGTGGCTGCAATGTTCCAAATCAAGTCGTATGGGAGAATATCGACATTGTAACGGATCTGATGAAGACGCATGAGCTTGTGCTGGATGGTACCGTCATATAACTGAAAAGAACCTGCCCCTAGCAATACTCCCCCTGTCCACCTTTTCAGCCATAATCCCTTTCGACGGCGAAGGTCAGCGAACATGAACAAAGACCCGACAGTCGCGAACCAGCTTAGAGCATGAAATAAACCATCCGAGACAAGCCCAATATTGGATGTGGACTTGTCATAGAAGTGATGCCAATGCAATAGCTGATGAAAGATGGCCTCATCGATGAATGCAACCAGTCCGATCCCGAATAGAAAACCTGACCATAGATTACGAGCGGAATAAGTATAGCGGATTTCTGAAATAGATTGATCTTTTTGATTTCTGGGCTTGAAATCCATTTTCCTTCCTCCTTTTAGTTTTCTTAGATACAGTATATTTTCCTTTATTTGGTTCTTTGTACTTTACCCAGTATTGTAAGGTTATAGACAGGGGAAATGGACCTTTAATAACACTTATTTATTGAGACGGTCATGAATTTAGATATTCCTTAGCTTTCAGTTCAGTTATCTTTTTTAACCACATAACAATTTTTTCTAATTCCTGTTGTTCGTTATAACTGAAATCATGTTTCAAGGATGGGCAAGCGGGTAAAAAAAACCGAATTATATAAAAAATCTACTACAATAAAAGGAGGAGTTAATATGTTTCGTCATCAAAAAGAATTGCAATTTGAAGTTAAGGTAGATCGACCAGATCCGATGCTGGCCCGTCAAATCCAGGAAGTTTTAGGTGGACAGTTTGGGGAAATGACTGTCATGATGCAATATCTTTTTCAGGGTTTTAACTGTCGGGGAGAAGAAAAATATAAAGATATGCTGATGGATATTGGTACAGAGGAAATTGGACATGTAGAAATGCTTTGTACGCTCATTAGTCAATTGCTTGATGGCGCTTCTCCGGAAGACCAGGCAGAAGCCGCAAAAGACCCTGCTATAGCAGCGATCATGGGTGGAATCAATCCCCAGCATTTGCTCGTAAGCGGTCTAGGCGGACTGCCAACCAACTCGAATGGGGTTCCCTGGAACGGATCTTATATTGTAGCGAGCGGAAATTTATTAGCGGACATGCGGTCGAATCTGCATGCTGAAAGTCAAGGACGCCTTCAAGTGGCCCGTTTATATCATATGACAAAAGATGAAGGGGTCCGTGCTACGTTCCGTAAAATGTTAGCCCGTGACCGTTACCACCAATATCAATGGATGGCGGCCATTGCAGAACTTGAAGAGAAAAACGGCGTAGTCGTTCCTGCGTCATTCCCTCCTGAAGCGGAAATGGAATCTCAACCGGAAGCGTACGAATTCTGGAACTTGTCAGAAGGCAATGAATCAGGAGACGGCCTGTGGGCAACAGGAAGTGCCCCAGATGGAACAGGAGATTTTGTTTATGTAGCAGAACCAGTTGCAAAAGGGCAGATTCCTAACCAAAAGGTTCCGGCTGCAGAATTGCATCATGACCTTGATAGAAATCAATCGCTTAATAGATAAAGAGATAAAAACTCATCAAAAAAAGGTTGATGGACCTAAAGGGACATCGGCTTTTTTTATTCTACCAGGGTTACGGATTCATCGATGGACATATTTCATTATCTGTATATAGTTGCTCAAAACTTTAATAGTTGCTTGTGAAATTTTTTGGAGTAGCATAGTTTCCAACTTCAAGACAATCCATATCAAAGGCGGTCTCTATTTATATAATAAGGAGTGGGATAGATGAAAGCTGTAGTAGTTAAAGAACCGGGTGGTGCAGAACAATTACTATTCAAAAATTTTTCTAAGCCCATGCCGGAAAAGGGGGAATTTTAATTAAGGTGAAAACCTCTGCAATAAATAGAACGGATATTGTTTCACGAGAAGGAAAATCCGGTTATATGGCCAATCCTATATTAGGGATTGAAGTTTCTGGGAATGTGGGGGAAACAGGGGAAGGAGCAAATATAGAATTAGGGACAGGGGTGATGGACCTTGTAAACGGCGGCGGTTATGCTGAATATGCTGTGATGCCAGCTGATAGAGCGATGAAGTTCCCGGATAGCCTGTCATTTGAGGAAGCGGCAGCGATCCCTGAAGTATTCTTGGCTGCGTACCAAACCTTGTTTTGGTTAGGTGAATTGACGTATCAAGAAATAGTATTGATTCATTCTGACGGAAGCGGTGTGGGCACTAACAGCTATCCAACTGGCAAAAAAACTGACAAAAGCGAAAATCAACACTACAGCAGGTTCAAATGACAAATTGGATTTCTGTCACTCTCTAGGAGCGGATATCTGTATCAACTATAAGAAACAATCTTTCGATGAGGAAGTACTGAAAGCTACAAATGATCAAGGAGTGGATGTCATTCTGGATTTCATCGGTGCTTCTTACTGGGAGAAAAACCTTAAAAGCGTAAGGACTGATGGAAGATGATACTGATAGGCATTCTAGGTGGAACTGTAGTCGAGAAGGTGAATTTGATGGAACTTCTCTTAAAACGAGTTCAATTAAAAGGGAATCTATTAACTCCCCGGAGTGATGAATATAAAAAAGAGTTAACGGAAGAATTCGCTTCAAAGGCCATGCCGTTGTTCTTCCAAAATGAAATCAGGGCAATCGTAGGTCATGTCTTCCCTTTTGAAGAAATAAAAAGGGTGCATGAACAAATGGAAGCCAAAAAGAACTCAGGTAAAATCATCTTACAGGTGAATGAATGAAGAAAGAGAATTGCTTGGTGAGTGAATGGAGGAGGTTGATAAAGAAAACAACATTATGGGGCGAATGAAATAAGGCCAAAGTATAATGAATATATACAGAGTCAGGATACTTTTCATCGGTGTCGGACTTAAGGGGGAATCGTAATGAATGAACTGAATGCATTATTCAGGAAAAGAATTGGGCTTCAGAACGATGAGAAGCTGACATTTGATGAATTAGATGAAATTCTTGATAAGACAGCGAAAACCATTCCTTTTGAAAACTTATCAATCATGGCATCCCATTTGAGTGATATCAATAAAGAGAATATCATGAAGAAAGTCCTCGTGAGGAATGAGGGTGGATTATGCTATGAATTGAATACAGCCCTTTATTTTTTCCTGTTGGAAAATGACTTTGATGTATTCTTGGTTCGGGGTGTCATCTATAAACAAGGGTGGATGACCATAGGAAGGACACATGTCACCATTCTTTTGAAACATGAGGGCCAAATATATTTAATCGATACGGGATTTGGTGGGAACCTGCCTTTAAAACCAGTTCCGTTGAACGGAGAAACCGTCATTTCCCAAAATGGTGAATTCAGGATAAAAAAGGAAAATACCGACCATGGGAATCATATCCTTGAGTTAAAGCTGAAATATAAAGATCCCGATTGGAAAATCGGGTATGCATTCGATTCTTCAAAACCCGTAGAAAATGTAGTGGAACTAAATGAGATCCAAACGATCATCAGTGAAAATCCCCAATCGCCATTTAATAAGCATCCATTAATCACCCGTCTTACAAACGGTGGTAACATCACTTTAACTGATACATCCTTTACACAGTGGGACGATGGGAAAGTGACGAAAGAAGAAATAGATGGAACACGATTTAAAGAATTAATGAAACAACACTTCGATAGATAAGAGAAACGGTCTGAATATCAAAGGCGTGCTTGACAGTCTTTTTATGATTAGTATGTTCACTTTCGGGAATTCATTGATGTGAAAGACAATCTAATTTTGCTGAAAGCAGGACAAGTGTCAGTCCTTGTTGAATTAGTAGTTGAAAAGAGGCTGATGAAAATGAGTAATGCAAAATATAAATTTTATTATGTGAACGGTGAGACAGAAGAGTTAGAGACGAATGAACAATATTCTGATGAAGCGAATAGTATCCTGAAATTGCAATTAATCCAAAATGCGACGTGGCTGCAAGCCGGTGGCAAACATATCAACTTGGCTAATGTAATTAGTATTGAATATACAGGAGAAAAAGGTAATCGTAAATCGGAGTCGATCAAGTTCAGACCTAATAAGTAAAAACATCCATTATGGATGTTTTTCCCATTTTAGATTCGGATTCAGAGGGGTGAAAAGGATATGGATAGGAAGAATCGGTTGGTTTTTACTAGATCAAATGCTGGTACTAAACGAAAATTCGATGAAGCGATCACCATTTTGGAATATAGCGTAATGCTAGTTGAATTCTTTGAATTAGAAGAATTCAACAATATAATTGCAGGTCAGTTAATGCTGATTCTATGTGAGACGAAAAATACTCGTATAAAACGGGAAAAGGTCACCATTGACCATTCCTTAATAAAGAAAATCAATCCTTACCCGAAATTGTATCCCATAAAAGATTCCATTCAAATAAGCAATGCTGATATTCCCGAAGACCTCTTCGATTACTCTAAACAGAGGATTGAGCTAAAGCTTTGGAGAAATCAAATTATCTATAAAACCATTATCGAAGGGAAAATCCATGAAATAAAAATCATTGATTTTATAAAGGAAACAGCTAATAAGATTGGTGGGGCGCAAGCTGAATCAAGTCTCCCTAATAATTCCATTATCCCGGATGGGCATACCAAAATCTTATTAAGGAGTATAGCGAAAGGGTTATTCAAATCCATCGGCAGGGATTATAAAGAGCAAACTTCTATGAATCTCTCACATATCATACAAAAAATCGAGGAATCAAAAGAGGGCTCGTGATTAATCCTACTGATGATGGAATTGTCCCGAGTCAGCCATTTAAGTTGTGCGTTTGCGGATAAATAAAACCCTAAGCAATTTAGCTTAATAAAATGAAAGACGATTTTTCTATTTGCGATAGAAAAGTTCGTCTTTTTTTCTTTCCTTTAATATGCCACCTCATAAGATATGTAGGATTAACGCTATCAGATCACATTCATAGAAGGGGAAGACTAATCATAAATTATGTCTGGCTCCATTTCTTTGATCTCGAGTGTTCTCCACAATTTCTGCATATTTAATTGGTAAGGTGGGTTTAACTCGAAAAGGAGGTTTTATCCATGATGAAAAAAAGAACAAAAATGCCAATCATTTTATCATTATTAACAGCCCTACTTTTAGCCCTCGGCGCTTGTTCCAACAGCGGTGATCAAAACAAAGATAATAAAGTAGAAAAGCAACATGGTGAAATGGAAATGAACCATTCTGGCTCAGGAGATGTTCCTAAAGGATTAAAAGCTACAGAAAATCCAACCTATGAGGTTGGAAGTCAAGCAATTATCGAATCAGGTCATATGGAAAGCATGAAGGGGGCAAAAGCAACAATAGTGGGTGCCTATGATACGACTGCTTATGCAATTTCGTATACGCCTACAACTGGCGGAGAAAAAGTGGAAAATCATAAATGGATCATTCACGAGGAGATCAAAGATGCAGGTGAAAAAGCGTATGAACCCGGAGCGGAGGTTACAGTAAATGCCTCTCATATGAAAGGGATGAATGGGGCAGTCGCTGAAATTGAATCGGCTGAAAAAACGACTGTTTACATGGTTGATTTCACTCCGACTACAGGAGGAGAAAAAGTGAAGAATCATAAATGGGTAACGGAAAGTGAATTATCAGCGTCTGAATGATCTAGCATCATATTTGCACTTGCTTTCAATTCAGAAGAAGAAAAAAGGAATGGCAAACAAATCCATTCCTTTTTTTGAATATGTGTTCTTGAAAAGTATTGTTTGGCAGGGATTGTGAATTTAGTATCTGTTAATATAGAATTATAAGTTCTTAAAAAATGGTGGTGTAGGTATGGTTACTGGATTAAATATTAGACCTTTTATGGAAAATGATTATACAGCACTGATCAACTATTCTTTACCTATAGAACAAGCAATCTATACTTCTTTACCTTTGAAAGTTATCGAAGACTTCAGGAAGGATAAATATAACCTCCCCATGGTCATATATTTAAATGAGGATTTGATTGGTTGTTTTGCCTTATATACGGATAAAGCGGGAAATCAGTTTACAAGTAATGAGAATGCCATTCTTCTAAAATCATTCTCCTTGGATTCACGCCATCAGAAAAAGGGGCTAGCTTTTAAGGCTTTAAAAGTTTTACCTGAAATGATCAAACTAAGTCATCCAGATAAAGATGAGATTATTCTAACGGTGCATCATTCGAATATTCCAGCGATAAATTTATATAAAAAAGCTGGATTTGTTGACAAAGGATACAGATTTAACGGGGAAGATGGGGAGGAATTTATTTTCCATTTTGCTCTGGATTAAGGGAGCTTTAGGTAACTTCCGGTAGGTATCATTAACCTATTGTCATGAAATAGGTTTGTTTTGCTTCACATAAGTTCACCAAGCTATGTAAAGCCTCTCCCCCAACGAAGTGACATCAATAGCCGTCGGAAAAATCCATGTGGTTCATCAAATAACCAAAATTCCATAAATTTCTTCAGACGGTATATGGATAAAAGATGAAAGTTTCGTAGAGATATCATGAACATAAATCCCGCAATCTAGCAATATGTTCGTATGTTTTTTTAATAAAACCGGTATTTGTCTACTCTCACTTTGGCCAATAAACATCGTTTGATTTCTGACTGCCAAACCCCGAGTATAACCAAGGCATTTAAAAATATCTTCCTCATTTCTTTTTACTAGGAATTCACCTGAAACACAATAATACATTTTATCATCATAATGAAGTACACTGTGAGGTTGAAGTAATTTATCATAACAAATCTTAACCACTTTTCTTTCCTGTAAAGAATATTCTAGAATCACACCTTTGGGGATTGTTTTATTAGGGAAATAACTTGTGAAGGAGAGCAAATTTTTCCTTGGAGGATTTGAGAACATTGATACATATAACTTATCATTTACGATATACAAATCGTTGACGTGGCAAACATCGTCATTTTCAGATGAGAATCTAATTTCATCAATTCTCTCCAAATTGTTTTCCAAATTATAAACACCAATTGAGTTAGTTTTGGTTTCAATAATATAAGCTTTATCATTGTCTATTGCTATACCATGTAAATCTAATTCTGTAGATAAAGCTTTATTCTTTATAACCTTTAAGTTTTCATCCAAAATAAAGATTCCATGAGAATTTGAAAGTACGACAAAAGAGCTTCCGTATTTTGTAATACCTGTGCATCCAACATTTAAAATCTTTTTTATTTCATATTCTTGGTGTTTAAATTGGACTAAATAAAGAGCACCTTTATGATTGCAGCATGAAATTAATAATTTACAATCATCTATGGGTATCATGTAATGTCGCACCTCCTTTTTTTGACAATTCCTTTTCTTATAAAGTATGAATTTTTTTAAAAATGGTATAGACAAGCTATAGAGGATAATAGTGGATTTTTTTAATAGCACCATATATATAAATGTAGTTTGGAAAACATAATAGTGTGGTGTAAACCATTATTCTTTTTATATAAGTTTATAAATTTTTATTCGTTTTGAAATAGGCTTTATGCTCTACAAGTTCTTTAGCATATTTAAAAAAATATTTGCATAAGTATCAGGGGCCAATGTTCTCCAATGTCATTAATCTTAAGTAATTTCCTCATTGATAGCTTCAGAATACTGCCTACTGTAATCACAAAAAATACAATAGTTTATATGTATGAGGGACGATTCTGGTAAATGAATCGTTCTTCTTAATTTTTGCTGGTTTACAATGTTTCCTTTACAAAAACATATAAAAGTTCACGAAAACTTTACTTTTATTTACAGATTTCTTATATTGATGTCAATCTTCAGTAATACATGCTTGGTATAATCGATTAACGGTTTTAAAAAGAGATTGGAAAAGGGTCTTCTAAAAATCTTTCATTCGCAGATGAGTAAGCAGGCTGATTGAAGATGACTGACTAGTAGGAGTGAACAATAATGGAGCAATCTATAAATCTAAATGAGCTTACATTTAGTGAAAGAGATAGATATATAATCATTACGAATGCTTATCCACATGAAGAGCAGTTATATCGGAATGGGTTCATCCATCGAAGAGTCAAGGCTTATCTGGATGAGGGTTTGAAGGTTGATGTCTTTGTTTTGCATCCTGCCTATAAAAAAGCAGAAAAGTATACATATGAAGATGTGCCAGTTTATCGAGGAACTGAACAGCATCTGCGCATTTTCTTAAATCATAAAGTACATAAAAAAGCACTCATTCATTTTGTTAATCCAAAAATGGTACAAGCGATAAAAGAAGAAAGCTCGGAATTACCGATTATCACATGGATACATGGATTTGAAACCGAGGCATGGCATAGAAGATGGTTTAATTTTCTTGAAAGCCCTGAAAGCTTACGGAAGATACTTGAAATGTCGGACGACTATTATGTAGAACAGCTTACTTTTATGAATTGGTTTTATCAAACGAATGAATTGGATACTACCTTTGTTCATATTTCCAAATGGTTCAAAGAACATATAGCGGAATGTGACGCGAGAGCGGACTCGAAAAATTCTGTAATCATTCCCAATGTAATAGATGACAATCTGTTCGCCTTTGTAGAAAAACCAGTTGAAATGCGGACAAAAGTCCTTTCAATCAGGCCATACGCTTCACGAAAATATGCAAATGATTTATCGGTGAAAGCAGTGCTGGAACTATCAAAGAGACCATGCTTCGATAAGTTGGAATTTGCTTTTTATGGTGATGGAAAATTATTCGACCAAACCGTTGAGCCAATCCGGAACTTTGAGAATGTAACTATCCATAAAGGCTTCATATCTCAAGAGCGAATCGCTGCATTACATAAGGAGTATGGAATTTTCCTTTGCCCAACCCGTTTGGACTCTCAAGGTGTTTCAATGTGCGAGGCCATGTCCAGTGGGCTAGTGCCGATTTCAACAGATATCACGGCAATTCCGGAATTCGTTAAACACGACGTTTCTGGCCTTCTTACAAAACCTGAGTCCCCTATCGATATTGCGGATGCAATAGAGCGTTTATATTACAACTCGGACGTATTTTTAAGAGTGTCAAAACAAGCATCGCAGTCGATTCGGGATAAATGCGCCGTAGATGTTGTTATTAAAAGAGAATTGGAGCTTATCCAAGGTTAATGGAGGGGAGTTTTTTCAATATGGACGAACTAAACGAATATTGGAAAACTATGTATGAAGAACTTGAATTGCAAATGAAAGACATGATGTCGATGACATTGGAGCTCATAGAGAGCAATAACACGGAAAAACAAAACATTATTGAGAACGTTACAAAAGAAAATAATATGTTGCGAGCAGAATTAGAAAAAAGTAAGGTAGCCCAAAAAGAAAATATTAAACTTAACAAAGAGATACGGAGACTTAAGTTATTAGAACACAAATTCAACGTTACATATGCAGGGAAATTCACGTTAAAATATCTTGCACTTAAATCATCTATTAAAGAACAAATAAAAAAATAAAATTTTCATATCAAATTTCAGTCATTGGAGTGAAAACTTTGAATTCATATGAACTAGTGGAAAAAGGAAAATTGAAGGTACTTCTATTTGGCTTTATTGACATGAATTCAATGGATGGATCTGCAATATTTTTATCTTCCTTAGCATCGACCATTGCGTTAGACTCTAACATCGAGGTTGATTTACTATTAGCAAGCCCGGTCAAACGCGATATCTTGATTCAACCTCTTGAGAAATTTGATAATATAACCATTCTAAATCCTTTTGTTGATCCTTTTTTTACTGCCACCGATGCTGAATGGGTAAAAAAAGGGGTCATTGATTTTGATAAAGCTGAAATGCTCATTTCTCATTATTGGAGTCAAAAGGAATATGATTGGCTATTTGTTAGAAGTATTGAGACTGTTGAAAAAATAGTAAAGCATAAGCATATCATAAAGAATACATTAGTTTATGCTACAGGCTTGACTCATATAGGTCAGGATGTTAATGAAGAAAAATTTGAGAGCATTAAAAATATATATGATCAATGTGCGTATTTCTTATGTCAAACAGAGGAAATGTGCGAATTTGTAATTGAGACTCTTAATTTGAATAAAGACAAAAACAAAGTTTCCCTGCTTACCCCGATGATACCAAATGTTGAATCAGCAGGAGGGGAGACCCGTTTAAAACACAAACTTGTGTATACAGGCAAGTTCGACCCTGATTGGAAGACCATTCCTATCATTACTGCCTTTAAAGAATTAAAACGCGAGATTCCGAATCTTTCACTTGATATCGCAGGGGATAAATTCAAATGGGTTAAAGATGATTCACAGTTTAAGGAAGAAGCGGAATACCTGCTTAAAAATACAGAAGGGCTTACATGGTATGGGGCATTGACAAGGGAGAATGCCCAACAGTTAATAGTGAACGGTGATATTGGGATAACCTGGAGAAGTGAGGAAATGGACAGCAGTCTGGAACTGTCTACAAAGCTATTGGAGTATGGAATATTAAGAAAGGCTGTAATAATGAATCCAACAAAAATGCATATAAAGCTTTTTGGCGAAGATTACCCGTTATATGCTGTTACAGAGAAGGATTTCCGTAGCGCAGTCAAATTAGTTTTATGCAATAAGGATATATATGAGTTTGCGGCAAAACGAATGTATCAAGTTAGCAGGCAGTTTTTGTTTTCGGAAGCATTAAAAAAATTGCAAGGGCTATTATGGAGTAGACGTATAACTGATTATGTGAATCAAAGCGGAAATGTGTATTTTTATATTGATGAAGATGACTTTGATGAACTGAATAAGCATGTACCATCAAATCAGATAAAAAAATTGCCGGCAGATTTTAATGTTGAGGAAGTTTTTACCTGTATAGTGAAAAACATACCTGAAGAAGTAAAACGGGGCGAAAAACTTTTTAAACTATCAGGGTATGGTCAAATCATTTCAGCAGAAAAAGCAGGGTGTTTTACTTTCCTCCAAATCCATAAAAGTGTTGGAAGCTTTGAACAAGATTTTCAAAATAACTTGCCATATCTAAAAACTATAGGATATGAAACCAATGGCACTCCTAAATTAAAACCAAAAGACATGGAAATTCCAATAAAAGACCGGATCATTGTTGAAAATAAAAACAATGATTTGAAAGTGAAAAATAAAGAATTTGTTAAACAAGTAAAGCAATTAAAAAAACTGAACGAAGCTCAACTTAAAAAAATTACCAAGTTAGAAAAACAAAACCGGGCACTTGGACGTAAATACGATTCACTTTCGAAGTCGAAAATGGGTAAAATGACATTTAAGTATTGGGATTTAAGAAAAAGGCTTAACTTTTAATAAGAAGGTAAGCCTGCAATTAGTCAATGCAATGCTAGACAATTCTTAACTATATATTAGTAAAAGGAAAGCTCCTGAATCTGCATGCTTACAGGGGCCTTTGCATTTATATCGAGTAAAGGAGCAAGGGATCCTTGCAAACTTTTTATGTATGTTGTCGATTTCCACAGTATGTATAAAGCTGCGTCAGTTTACTATTGCATGAAAATTAAAACTAGGACGTAAGCTTAATAAAGATTCATGGAATGACAAAAAAACTATCTTTCAGCAATTATCCAAATAGACCGATTATCCTTTAATGGTGTTATAATATTCTGAAAAAGGGGGAGAGTTGATGGAGGAGAATGTGCTAAAAGCGATTCAAGATGATTATCCAGATGCATTTGCATGGTGTTATGGATGTGGTCGCTTAAACAAAGATGGTCATCATTTTCGAACGGGTTGGCAAGGCGAGCAAACAAGGACAATTTATACACCACGTCCAGAGCATATCGCAATTCCAGGGTTTGTTTATGGCGGCTTGATTGCATCTTTAATTGATTGTCATGGAACAGGTTCCGCTGCTATTGCATTGCATCGTAAAAATGGTCATGAAGCTGGAGATGGAGTGGAGCCTCCCAGGTTCGTGACAGCTTCACTGAAAGTGGAGTTCGTAAAGCCAACCCCAAATGATGTGCCATTAATGGCAGTTGGGACGGTTCATGAAATTCATCCTAAGAAATGGAGAATCGAAACAGAGGTTTTTGCCATCGATAAACTTTGCGCCCGTGGAGAAGTTATCGCTGTTGTGATGCCAAGTACTTTTACAAGCAAAGAGAGATCTTAATTAATAAAACGCATTTAAAATCAGAATTAGATTTTATATCAAAGGGCCGTCCAATTATTTGGACGGTTATTTAGTGTATCTGATTATCCATTTAAAGCATGTTATCGCTATAAAGTGGCATGTAGCTGGAAATCACAAGCGAAATATCAAGATATTAATATACTTACGTTATAAGCAAAGGAGGTCGCAGAATGAAAATTAACGTAGAGATAGATAAGGAGATCAAGGCGATAGAGGTGCTTATCCGCAATCACGAATGGAATGAGGAAGTGCAGGAACTGATGGAGCGCTTGAAGGAGAGGAAAAGACCGTATTTTGTTGGTAGAAAAGAAGAAATGCAGCATGTCTTCCGGGCAGAAGAAATTATTTGTTTGTTCACAGAGCAAGATTCCATAATGGTGCGGACGAAACAGGGTACTTTCGAAATGAAAGAAAGGTTATATGAACTGGAAAGGGAACTTCCCGGTAATCAATTCGTGCGATTGTCCAAGTCAGTGATTGCCAATTTGGATGAGTTAAGCAGATTCGAGGCATCTTTCAACGGGACATTATGTGTGTATTTCCGATCAGGGGAAAAAGAATATGTTTCTCGCCACTATGTTCAAGGGATCAAGAAAGCATTTCAATGGAAAAGGAAGGGATTATGATGAAAATACTATTATTCCGCAGCTTAGTTGGGATTTGCTTTGGGGCACTCGTGATGGTGCTGACATGTTTTGGGGTGATCGCTTTTGGGGAGGCTACTTCATTGGACAGTGAAATATTTGTAAAAAACGCGATAGGCTGCATATTATGTGGCTGGTTCTTCAGCACGGCAACACTCTACTTTGAAAAGGAAAAATGGAGTTTGTTATCTCAAACCATTTTGCACTTCCTGACTGTCAGCATCCTATACTTCCTATTATCCTTCTTTGTTGGTTGGATCCCATTCAGCTTAAAAGGATTAGCTATAGGAATAGGGATTTTCATACCATTCTATATGATCATTTGGACCATATTCTATCTCTACTTCCGCTTCCAAATGAAAATATTGAATGATGGACTTGATAAAAGAAGGAATTGAGCGTGGAGTGATCAGTTAGAGCAGTGTGGAGCTGAACCGCAAGAAAATAAAGGCATTTTCATATAACCCGCCGGCTTCATGATGCTTGCATCAACTGCAGTATGCAATTGAAACAACAGTTAAAGCTGCAAAACGATTAACTTACCATTGTGAAAGAACAAGAACACCGAGAAGGATAGAGGGAACAGATGCCATGAAGATACCGTACCAACTTAAACTGAAATCCCTTATCCCTGCTCGATCTATAGCAGGTCTTTTCATTTCTTTTTTCCTGAGTTATTTCTCCATTTGCCCCCTTTGGTTTTAAATAAAGAGACACCGCTTCCTGCTGTATCGGTGCCTCTTTATAATTTATCAATTTTGTATCATTAACATTTCATCATAGATTAAGTTTTGTCTAAGCTCAGTCGCTGATTGCATGGATATTTGCTCATCTTCAACCATTTGCTGAATGATATCACGTTCGATTTGCATCGCATTCAACTGAAAATGACTCACCATCTCTTTAAAGCGATTTGCTTCTTTTTCACTTAATGTTCCGAATGGATTCAAATAACGATTATATCTTTGAATGACAAGCATGACTTCATGACGGTTCTCAGTTGTAGTTTGTTGTTTGATCAATGAAATAGCTTCCTTTGAAGCTTCTTTTTGTGCTTTACGGAACTCCCGGATCAGGTCAGCATTTTTAACGATGGAGTCCTCTAATTTCGCTTTCCATTTCTTATCCCATTTGACATTGATCTTTTTCTTGAAAAGAATGGCCTGCAAATTGATCCAAGCCCTTTTCAGCGAAGATTTTTGCATATAATTTAAGGTTCTTGAGATATATACTTTATAAAGTTCAAAGGCTGTTTCAGATATAGTCCTTTTTTCGACTAATCCAGAAACGACCTCCAATTCCTTGTTGGCACCTAGCTCAACTAAATCGCGTATTGTCCGATTATCCGGTCTATTTGTTATTCCCCGCTCCAAATCTATCAGTTGATCATTTAAATCTTCCATCACTTGATGGACAGCTTTCTGATTATCGATGGTTGCTTCTTTGCTCAGCTGATTGATCGTTTTATTTAAAACAATTTTATAAGCCTCTTCAGGGGTTAGGCGTTCATCTTTGAATTCAATCGGTGTCTTCACCAGTAATGGCAAGAGAACCGTAGCCAATATGACGCTTAACAATATAACGCAAG
Organism: Peribacillus sp. CSMR9; assembly: GCF_033141925.1. Classification (NCBI taxonomy): domain Bacteria; kingdom Bacillati; phylum Bacillota; class Bacilli; order Caryophanales; family Bacillaceae; genus Peribacillus; species Peribacillus sp. CSMR9. The sequence goes on along the minus strand of NZ_JAOPHO010000016.1, from coordinate 36,237 downwards.
CTGCGATAAACAAGACAGTATTACGCATCGGGAATAAAGTGTCATCCGGCATAAAATATGGTATGGATAAAGCTGTAGCTAATGTAATGGTTCCATGAATGCCGCTAACGGATGTCAAGAAGGCAAATCGTGATCTTGAAACATTCTCCTCATCGGTGTCATGGCTATCTTCTGGATGAACCCTTGACATGATGAATTGCTCTAATGGATTCACTCTGTTTTTCGTAAAAGTATCATGCAGAATGTATACCCAAATAAAACGGATCACCAATAATAAAAGAACAATCAAAACACTTATCCCAAAAAGATTACCCCTATTTAAGCCGGACTCAATTTCCTGATAAACAATCGGCAACATGAATCCTAACAAGGCAAATACAAGTCCATTCAAAACATAACCTAATACAGACCATGTATTAGTTGATACAATTTGCAATTTAGTTGTGGAACTCTGAAGGCGGTCCCGCTCGATGCCATGAATTACACCTGCAGCAACCACTGCCAAGATGCCGGATACATGGAATTCTTCAGCTACCATATATATGGCAAAAGGCGTAATCAGTTCAATAACAATGGACATGGAGATTTCTTCAAGACCATGAACCCGTAAAAATAATCGTAATTTAACGATTAAATAACCCAATAGGATACCTATAAAGATACCGCCTAAAGCTACGAATATAAAATTAAGCGAAGCATCTTTTATAGAAAATACACCAGTTAAGGCAGCTGCCAAGGCAACTTTAAAAGCAACGATTCCAGCAGCATCATTGAAAAGTGATTCACCTTCAAGGATGGGCATCATATTTCCGGGCAATTTCAATCCTTTTGTAATCGATTGTACCGCTACGGCATCCGTAGGGGTAATCGTGGCTGCTAAAGCAAAAGCAACAGCCATGGGCATATCGGGTATTAACCAGTGGATGAAAAAACCTCCTGCAAAAACGGTCACGAATACTAACCCAAAGGCCAATAACAGAATAGGCTTACGCAATTCAAGCATTTCTTTACGGGACGTATTTTTTCCTTCTGTAAAGAGCAGCGGAGCAATGACACAGATCATGAATAATTCTGAATGAAAATCCAACGATAATTGAAATGGCAATAATGAAAGCACTGCTCCCATGACTATCTGATATATTGGAAGCGGAATACGAGGCCATATGGCATTCAAGATGGTTGCAATTATTGTGGCAACCAATAATCCGAGCAAAGCGATTAAGAATGACATAGAATCCCCCCTATCTTCTAATGTTTTACTCTGAGTGTCCATGAAACTACTATAAAAAGATAAAAATGCAGAGGTATTTTAAAGCGAATATCCATCCTTTAAAAAGTATCCCCTTCTTTATGGTCTTGCATATCTTGGTCAAAATCCATACTTAAACAGAGACAGTATTTTTCACTAATATGTAGTCTCGGTTTTTGATATACCCCTTAGTTATTAATTACAAACAGGATATCACAAGAGTTTACGGTTTATTCAATATCAGCTTATAACATAGCTTTTTAATTCTTCTAAATATAAGTTCATGCTGGAATCAGGATTTTCTGTATAAAATACCCTTAATGAAGAAACATAGAAAAATGGAGTTAGAGCGACCTGCAAAAAAATGGGGGTAACCAGCTTGATTCGTAATGTTGGCAAATTGTTAAGAAAAAAGAAAGAAAAAAAATCCCTGGTGCAAAATGATTACCTAGATTCCAAGCCTGCAGATTCACTTGATGCGAATTTCAGTCAAAATGTAGAAACACTTCGTTCTGTTTATGATAATTGTTCGGATGTCATGTTTCGCTCGTTCTTACTTTTCGGAAAAACGCGGGCGATGCTCATTTACATTGCGGGACTCTCAGACATCGAGGCGATAGAGCAATATGTGCTATCTCCACTCATGCAGGAGTCATCAAAAGAACCACAACCATTAAATGATTTTATTGAACATAAATTGCCCGTTCCTAAAGTGGTAAAAGTGAGTATGCTGGCAAATTGCATTGAATCGATTTCCTCTGGAAACCCGATCCTTCTATATGAAGGGGGAAGCGATGGATTTTCTTTAGGATTGTCCAAATGGGAAAAGCGAGCGATTGAAGAACCTGTGGCAGAGAGTGGAGTTAGGGGGTCACGAGAGGGATTTATTGAATCGCTAGAGGTAAATACGTCCCAATTGCGACGCATTATTAAAAGTCCTGCCCTTAAAATACAATCGATGAAGATCGGAACTCTTACCAGGACGAATGTTTCAATTGCTTATATTGATGGACTTGCGGATAAAACACTGATTGAAGAGATTACAACTCGGTTGGAACGAATTAAAATAGACGGTATTTTAGAAAGCGAGTACATCGAGGAAATGATTGAGGACAATCCGTTTTCACCTTTCCCTCAGATCATGTCGACAGAACGGCCGGATGTAGCCTGTTCTAGTTTGCTGGAGGGACGAGCTGTCATTCTTGTAGAAGGAACCCCTTTTACTTTAATTGCACCAATATCCTTCTTTTCTTTGATTCAATCACAAGAGGATTATGCTCAACGTTTTATGGCAGGCACTTTTATCCGTTGGTTGCGTTATTTTTTCATGTTTTTATCCCTTTTGCTCCCGTCCCTATATGTTGCCATTTTGACGTTCCATCATGAGGCGGTCCCAACCGCCCTCCTGCTAAGCGTAGCAGCATCACGGGAATCGGTCCCTTTTCCTGCAATAGTAGAGGCATTGGCTATGGAAATTACGTTTGAAGCACTAAGAGAGGCAGGGGTTCGATTGCCGAAGCAGGTAGGTTCTGCCGTCAGCATTGTTGGAGCGCTAGTGATTGGTCAAGCTTCCGTACAAGCGGGCTTGGTTTCAGCGCCAATGGTCATTGTGGTTGCAATTACGGGAATCGCTTCTTTTATGATGCCTCGTTATATTGCCGGAATTGCTTTCCGGATGCTGCGTTTTCCAATGATGCTGCTTGCCGGTACCTTAGGACTGCTTGGCATCATGATGGGGATCATCGCCATAGTCATTCACTTATGCAGCTTACGTTCCTTTGGCGTTCCATACTTAGCGCCACTGGCACCGTTAAAAGGTAAAGAGCTGAAAGATGTGCTGTGGAGAGCCCCTTGGTGGATGATGGATTCACGCCCGCGTCTCACAGGGGATTCTAATGTATACCGTCAAGCCCCGGAACAGAAACCAAATCCAAAAAGGGGGAGTGAAACGGAGTGAATAATAGCTGGAGGCGAAAAAGGATATTGGAGAAAGGAAAAAGGCGTCATTTCATGAAAAGCGTCCTTCTTTTGCTCGGTATTTGTGGAACGACCCCTTTTCTAAGCGGTTGTTGGGATCGAGTGGAAATCACTGATTTGGCGGTTGTCACAGCAGCCGCCATCGATAAGAAGGATGATAATCAAATCGAACTATCCGTCCAAGTCTTTATTCCAAGTTCAATAAGTAGCGGAGGAGGTCAAGGAGGGTCCAGTCAAGGAGGGGGTGCGGTTACGACATTGGTGAGATCTGAAAAAGGCTCCAATATTTCAGATGCATTGTCTAGGCTTCAAAGCAAGCTTCCGCGAAAAGTATTTTGGGGACATTGTAAAGTATTTGTATTCGGTGAAAAGTTAGCGAAGGAAGGAGTTCAAGAGCAGCTGGATTTTTTGCTGCGCCATCCGCAGCCAAGAGAGAAAGCAAATGTGTATGTAAGCAAAGGGAAAGCAAAGCCTATCCTTGAATCTTTGCCGCCCCTGGAAAACTATTCAGGGGAAGTGCTTAGAGAACTATCTGATTTACATATCGGGATGCTGGTTACACTACAGGATTTAGATGAAATGTTAACGGGTAAGCCTCAAGCGGCCGTAATTCCATTCATTAAAATATTACCTCCAGGGAAAGGGCAAACGAAATTACAGGGGATTCCTTACATTGTCGGATCAGCCGTGTTCAAAAAAGATAAAATGACTGGAACGCTGACTGAAAAGGAAACTAGAGGGCTATTGTGGTTAAGGGATGAAATAGAATCATATACCGTGACCTTACAACCAAAAGGTGTGAAAGGGGAGATTTCTTTAAATCCAGTGACAGCCAAAGTCAAGATCATTCCGCAAATTATCAATGACAAATGGAAATTGTTGGTGAAGGTAAATACAGAAGGAGCTGTTATACAAAATGGAACGAATTTAGACCTTTCAAGTCCAAAATCTTTAAAAATGGCAGAACGAGCCTATCAAAAAGATATAGAAAAACGCATCGAGCTGGCTTTTCTGAATACTCAGCATAAGAAATCGGACATTTTAGGGTTAGGTAAAGATTTCTATAGGAAATATCCTAAACAGTTTAATAAGGTCGAAAACCACTGGGAGGAGATATTCGCGGAAATGGAAGTGGAAATCGATGTTATGGCCTATATTCGAAGACAGGGCTATATTAACAAACCGGCAGGTTTATCTGAAAATGAGGTGAAGGACAAGTGAGATGGGGGACTTTTTTGTGTACAACCGTGATTGTAATTCTAATCATTTTGTATGAATGGCCGAAAATGAAAAAAAATCCTAAAAAAGATAAAGTGGCATTTGTTACACTGCTCCTCACTGGCTTGGTTCTGTCCATGTTCAATCTCCCACAGATGTCAGGGCCCACTCAATGGGTGGAGACTCTTTTCAGACCATTTGCAGAGTTTATGGAAAAGTGAGTTTATTAGTGGGTGTTGCGGGATTAATTTCATTCTATTAAGAAAGGAGGAAGCAGATGGAGAAAGGGAAAATTTCATCTCTGCAGATGGCATTCATGTTGTATCCGGCGATTGTGGCAACGGCTATTCTCGGTGTTCCCAGCATCACAGCGAAATATGCCAAAACTGATTTATGGCTCTCCCCCATTTTTGCTGCGCTCATAGGGTATTTGACGGTGTATATCGCTTATAAACTGCACCAACTTTATCCAAAACAAACGGTGATCCAATTCACTGAAAAGATCATTGGTCGGATTCTGGGGAAAATTTTCGGTTTTTTACTCTTGTTTTTTTATATCCAGAACACGGGGCTAATCCTTAGATCCTACGCAGAATTTGTTGTCGGCTCTTTTCTGGTACGTACCCCGATTAGTGTGATCATGATATCGATGGTGATTCTGTGTGCGTTCATCGTACGCGGGGGAATAGAAGTGTTGGGGCGAGCTGCTGAATTGTTTGTACCTGTTTTCATTTTTCCAATCTTTATCTTAATCCTCTTGCTGATTCCTGATCTCGAATTTAAGAATATATTCCCGGTATTGGGGGATGGTATAATGCCCCCAATCAAGGGTGCGATTGTACCGGGTGGATGGTTCAGCGAGTTTTTCCTGATCATTTTTCTTCTCCCTTTCTTGGCAGATATGAAAAAAGGGATGAAATCAGGGATGATGACTGTGTTTACCGTGATGATGACGTTAATTGTGGTGAATCTTATGGTTCTATTTGTACTTGGGTCAACCACATCCACAAAACTTTACCCCCTGATGAATGTATCTCGATACATCAGTTTGGCCGACTTTTTTGAACATGTAGAGTCCGCCGTCATGGCGGTATGGATAGTGGGGGCGTTTGTGAAAATTTCCGTTTTTTATTATGTATCTGCTTTAGGTACAGCGCAGTGGCTGAATCTCTCCGACTATCGTCCTGTTGTATGGCCGATAGGGATCTTGATTGTCATATTCAGTTTGTGGTCGTTGCCTAGCTCTATGGATGTCAGTCGTAATGATACTAACGTCTTCCCTTTACAAGGAATTTTGATGCAAACGATTATTCCTCTGTTATTGTTGGTGATTGCTGTTGTAAGGAAAAGAAATCGTAAAGGAACCGAAACCAGCTAACTGGGCATTTTTTATGCTAAATATCCTATCAAAAAGGTGCTATCTATGTTCGTACTCGCGCAGAGGGCAGGACTAACTGAATGGATTGCATCTCTTTTTTTAGCCCTTTGAAGAGTTTATGAAAAAGTAAATCTATCAGTGGGCTACGTGATTCCAAATTTACTTACCATCACAGAAAGGAGGAAGATGATGGAGAAAGGTAAAATTTCATCTCTACAGATGGCATTCTTGATGTATCCAACGATTGTGGCAACGGCTGTTCTCGGTGTTCCAAGCATCACAGCGAAATATGCCAAAACTGATTTATGGCTTTCCCCCATTTTGGCGTCTCTCATCGGGTATGCGACGGTGTATATCACTTATAAACTGCACAAACTTTATCCAAAACAAACGGTTATCCAATTCAGTGAACATATCATAGGTCGGATTCCGGGGAAAATTCTCGGTTTTTTATTCTTGTTTTTTTATATCCCGATCACAGGGCAAATCCTAAGAAGTTACGGAGAATTTATTGTCGACTCTTTTCTGGTCAAAACCCCGATTAGCGTGATCATGGCATCGATGGTACTCCTCTGTGCCTTTATCGTACGCGGAGGGATAGAGGTGATGGGGAGAGCTGCCCAATTGTTGGTTCCTGTTTTTATCTTTCCAATCCTCATTTTAATCGTCCTACTGGGCCCAGATCTTGAATTTAAGAATATATTCCCGATATTGGGGAATGGAATTATGCCTCCAATCAAGGGTTCGATTGTACCGGGTGGATGGTTCAGCGAGTTTTTTTTGATGATTTTTCTCCTCCCTTTTTTAACCGATATGAAAAAAGGGATGAAATCCGGGATGATGTCTGTTTTTGCCGTGATGATGACGTTGATTGTGGTGAATCTTCTGGTTCTTTTTATACTCGGGTCAACAACAGCCACAAAGAATTATCCCGTGATGAATGTATCTCGGTACATCAGTTTGGCGGACTTTTTTGAACATTTGGAGTCCGCCATCATGGCCGTATGGATAGTAGGAGCGTTTGTCAAAATTTCCGTGTTTTATTATGCGGCTGCTTTAGGTACCGCGCAGTGGCTGAATCTCTCCGACTATCGTCCTGTTGTATGGCCGATAGGGATATTGATTGTAGAATTCAGCTATTGGTCGTATCCTAGCTCTATGGATGTCAGTCGATATGATATCATCGCCTTCCCTTTTCAAGGAATTTTGATGCAAACGATTATACCTCTGTTATTGTTGGTGATTGCTGTGATTGGGAAAAGAAAAATACAGAAAAAGGGAAGCAATTCAAGCTAACCTTTTCTTCCAATTCTTTGATTTAAGATGCTTGAAAAAAGTATGGGCAAGAAAATAGGCAAAAGGAGCTCTATCTTAATGTTAAAACAAAGTTGATTGGAACGAAAGGTTCGAGACTCCTGCTTAGAAAAGCGCTTCCATCGGAGAACCCGCAGGCGCATGGCGCCGAGGGCTCTATGTTCCAATCAACGGCAAAATTTTAAAAATCTTATAAAAATTATAGAAAGACTCAATCATTATGGAGTTTGTCTACAGTCTGCAACCATTCCGTTTTCGAATGGTTTTTTTGTTGAGTGAAAAACTTAAAAACTGGAGATCATCAGATGTAATTTGCAGCAAGTTAAAAATAATTAACAATCTTTTTCAAACCGTTTTGAGGTTTGTCCCGTTATCTATAGTACAAAGGTTTTTTTAGAAAGGAGAGAAGAAAGACGTGAAGAAAAAGGTCATTTTTGTTGGGTGGATATCATTGATGTTAGTCCTTGTAGGATTTTCACCTGAAATGGATTCGAAACCGGGGCAAGCAGTCAACGATGTCGTAAAAGTATACGGTCCAGGTGGCCCTCTTGGACCAATCAAGGAAGTAGCGGAGCAATTCACCAATGAAACGGGAATAAAAGTTGAGGTAACAGCGGGACCCGAAGAAAAATGGATTGATCAAGCCAAGCAGGATGCCGATATCATTTACGGAGGTTCTGAGTATATGCTAACTGATTTCATGCTTAATCATCCAGGTATCATTAATGAAAAAAGCCGTACTGAATTGTACTCGAGGGCGGCTGGAATTCTGGTTAGAAAAGGAAACCCAAAGAATATACAGTCATTGGAGGATTTAACGAAGAAGGGCGTAAAGATTGTGGATGTTAATGGAGCCGGGCAACTGGGGCTATGGGAAGATTTGGCGGGAAGAAAAGGACTTATTCCTGGAATTAGCAGGAATATTGCCATTTCAGTGAAGTCCAGTGCAGAAGCTATCGAGCTATGGAAGGCAAATTCTAAATTCGACGCTTGGATAACATATGAATCCTGGCATTACCGTCTATCGGATGTGACAGACCTGGTTCAACTCCCTGAGGAAGACAAGCTATATAGGGGAACTCCGGTAAGCATAACAAGTAAGAGCGAAAACAAGAAAAAAGCAAAACAATTCATTGACTATCTTAAAACGGAAGAATCCCATCAAGTATTTCAAAAATGGGGATGGAAGTAAAATTTATGAGGAGTGAGAGTATATGAAAAAGTGGTTGGTATTTTCAGTTTTTATGATGGTCCTAGTTTTGACGGCGTGTGGAAATGAAGCTGATGATTCACCCAAAAAGGATCAAGTTGTTAGTGGTACTGCCGATGAAAAAGCAGTAACCCTAAAATTAATGGAAAGTGAAACAACAGGCGAATACTTGGCTGATTCCAAGGGAATGACACTTTATTTTTTCAAGAATGATAAATCCGGTAAAAGCAATTGCGCGGATGAATGTCTGGAGAAATGGCCGCCGTTCATGGAAAGGGATTTTGCTGTTCCAAAAGGATTTGAGGAAAAAGATTTTGGAACCATTAAAAGGGAAGATACAGGAGAAGAACAGGTAACGTACAAAGGATTTCCACTCTACTATTTTGTGAATGATAAGGCAGCGGGAGATGTCAATGGTGAAGGAGTGAAAAATGTTTGGTATATTGTAAATAATGAGACGGTTTTTCCAAAATAAGAAAAAAAGGGACGATCACTGGTGATCGTTCCTGTTGTTCGTTTTCCAAATTTACTTGGTGAGGAGTTGCAGGTGCGATTGAAAGAAAAACTTGATAAGGAATTGATGGCATTAGTAATGAAAAAGCATCGTCCTGCCCTGGAAGAACTTTATGACCGGCATATTAAATTAATCTATGGTTTTATTTTTAAATTCACAAATGGAAATGCTGAAAAAACTAAGGAGATTGTGCAGTTGGTCTTTTTAAAGCTCTGGACCACAAAAAGCAGCTACAATTCCGAAAAGGGGCACTTTTTAAGCTGGCTTTTGACGGTTACACGAAATGTGTGTGTCGATTATGTGCGTAAAGACAGTGTTCATATCCGGAATAACAAACATATGGACATGAGTCATCCAATTGACATAGAAGATCCGAATAATGATATAGAAAATGGGCTATTACACAGTGAAATTGCCAATGCAAAAAGTAAGTTAAGCAAGCCGCAAAAAAGGCTGATTGATTTACTGTATTGGAAAGGGTACTCGTTAACGGAAATTGCCAAAATTGAAAATGAACCGGTTGGTACCATCAAGAGCAGACTTCATCAGTCGCTTAAATTGTTGAAAAAGCATTTGGAAGTAGGTGGTTTGTAAATGAATACAAAATGCGCTAACCTGCTTTCATTTTTATCGGGTGAACTGGGGGAAAAAGAAAAAAAGGCATTCACGGAACACTTAATTCACTGCTCTGAATGCACTAGGGAGTATGAACAAATGACGGAAGCCTGGAATTCATTGAAATGGGATTTTGAGGAAATAGAACCTTCTTCTTCCATGAAATCAGAGGTTATGAATTTTGTCTTTGAGACTGATGATGAAGTTCCAGTGACAAAGGAAAAGAAATGGAGTGGTTTTTTCCTTAAGCAGTTTACACCTGTAACTTCAGGTATCTTGCTGGCCACTCTAGTGTTGTCATTTGTGCTGTTGTATTCCAATATTCAACTAAAAAAAGAACTTACAGCCATCAATCTGCCAATGGAGGTTAAAACGTCACTATCTTTGCAGCCTGCTGATAAGACAGCTATAAAGATGAATACGGACGGTGCTGCATACATTTTGCAGCAAGGTGAAGAAAGAAGGTTAATCGTTCAGATTCAGAATTTGCCTAGCCTTCAAGAGTCCGAGGTGTATCAGGTATGGTTGCTGAAAGATGGAAAACGGACAAATGCAGGAACCTTCAAGCCTGATGAAGCAGGCACAGGATCGTTGACATACAAACTGTCCATTAATGATCAATTCAATCAAATTGGCATCACAAAAGAACCAGATTCAAATAGTACAAAGCCGAGAGGTGATAAAATAGTTGGATCTTCATAAAAATAAGAGACTTGCCCGCAAAGGGGAAGTCTCTTATTTTCTGTTCGTACCTGAATTTAATAGCTAAGTGAAATATGAATTGGAATATAAGTGTTTACCATTCACTATCGATCACTAGCAACGAATAACCAGCATGTTTCGGTTGGGGGCAAATGGACTTGTTTAAGGTAAGACAAATATTGTCCTTTCATGATACCTATTTATTCATTAAATCCCAACAGTACTCCCGGATCAATGCCGAAGCTTTCGTTTGACTGATAGAGAGGTCCTTCGCGACTTTCCTTGATGATTTGTATGTTTGGTAAGATTTCCTGATCAATATCCGTTTCGTTTCATCAAGTGCTTTATCGAGAGAAGTGGGGAGATCAGCCATTCATTTAATTCAAAATATGGGTGAAACAGAACTAGCTACTGCAGTTTCGACCGATGTGACATCTGCATTGTTTAAATTTTTTGATTATTTTCCGATGACTACATTTTTAAGTATTCTAGCTATGGTACTCGTACTGGTATTCTTTATCACATCCGCCAACTCAGCTGTTTTTGTGTTAGGGATGTTTAGCGAAAATGGAAATCCAAATCCATCCCATTCAATAAAAATGATATGGGGAGCTGTCATTGCGGCAATTTCTATTGTATTGATCATGACTGGTGGTCTGGCAGGTTTGCAATCCGCACTTGTTGCAACCGCGGTTCCTTTGGCGGTGCTAATGCTCGTCATGTGTTATTCTACATATAAAGGTCTTAAAGCGGAAATAGGTCTAACAATGGGAAAACAAAATAAAGAACCTGAACAAAAAGCGCCCCTTCCTAAAAAAGAGGCTTTATAAACAGGTGTTGTGTCATCGGTCGAATAATGGACACTATTAAAGAGTGTCCTTATTCGGCTTTTCTATGTTTGGAAGAAGTTATTCTTCGTTAGGCTTCTATTCATAGGAATAGTAATACAGATGATGATTTTAAACAGTTCAGTATGAATACAGGAGGCAGCGATGAAATACGAGATTATCTTATTTGATGTTGATGATACATTGCTAGACTTTAGAATATCGGAAAAAAAGGCACTGCATGAAGCCTTTTTGGAGTTCGGTTTGCCCACAGGGGCAAAGGATTATGTGGTAGGCTATCAAGAAATCAGTAGAGGATTATGGAGAGATCTGGAACAGGGACTTATTGATTTAACTGAACTGGGAGTGGAAAGGTTTAAGCGGTTATTCCTTAAGCATGGTCTTGATATCCATGCGGATTCATTCAGCCGTGCGTATCTGGGATATTTGGGAAAGGAAATACATCTAATGCCAGGGGCTGTAGAGGTTTGCGAGAAGCTTAAAGGATGCCGGCTGGCTATTATAACAAATGGCTTTACGTCAGTGCAGACAGCAAGAATCGGGGGTTCTCCTCTTAGCCATACTTTTGAGCATTTGATAGCTTCCCAAGAGGCTGGGTTTCAGAAGCCTGATAAAGGGATTTTTGATTATGCATTTTCCAAGTTAAAGATCACAGATAAATCGAAAGCGTTGATGGTGGGTGACTCCTTGACATCAGATATACAGGGTGGATTGAATTATGGAATTGACACCTGCTGGTACAATCCCCATCAAAAGGATAATAATCTGGGAATCAAGCCAACCTATGAAATCCGTAAGCTGACTGATCTTTTAGGGATTATAGGAAGTAAGCAAGTTTAGAGAGTTATCTGCGTTCTAAAAAACAGAGGCCGCTTGTCCAAGTGATATGACATGCAGCCTTTGTTTTTATTTATGCCAAGGATTTTAGAATCAGTTCAAATCCAGCTCATTGGGTTTAAGAGTTTGATCCGTTTCGATCATTCTACTGGAATGCGGTAATAGCAGACAGAGTGCTAGGGAGATTACGAGGCCTGTCATCATGAATCCGCCAAATACCAAAGGGGATGGGCCATATGATTCCGCCATGGTGGTCCAGATGAGGGGACCGAAACCTGCAATGGCTGCCGCGACCTGATATCCGACGGATAATCCGGTATAACGGACCTTTGCTGGAAAGAGCTCTGAGAATAATGTTCCTTGTGTAGAAAAAATGGCTCCCCAGACGACTCCGAGTACAATTGCCTGCATAAAATAGAACCAGCCGACCCCTTGCCCAATCATTGTGAAATATGGGATAGCCAAGATGAAAAGGAGAATCAGGCCCCCAAAATAAATAATTTTTCGACCGATAAAATCAGAAATGTAACCAATGACTGGAATGGTAACTAGCATTGTAGCACATCCAACCGTTAAAGCGGTCAAGGCGGAATCTCGTGAATAACCGAAATACATTGTAGTAAAGACGAGAACATAGGACATGATGAATACATTGAAGAACCCGTCCCCAATTTTTAATCCGATTACTTGCAGCACACTTCTCCAATCGTGTTTCAACGTTTCAATAATGGGAACTTTCGCAAGATCACCGCTATCTTTCTGTTGCTGGAACTCCGTCGTTTCCTCAATTCCACTCCTTACCCAGATTGCCAATGCAATCAGTACACCGCTTAAAAGGAAAGGAATTCGCCAACCCCAAGCTAAAAATTGGGCATCGGTTGTCAAGGAACTTATAAGGGTTAGGCTGAACGAACCGGCAACTAAACCGATGGGTACCCCTAGTTGGGGAATGGATCCATATAACCCACGGACACCCTTTGGAGCAGATTCCGTTGCCAATAGGATGGCTCCGCCCCATTCACCTCCCAGGGAAATTCCTTGAATCAACCTCAGCACCACCAAGATAGCGGGTGCCGCCAAACCAACCTGGGCATAAGTGGGCAGAACACCGATAAGCATTGAACTCCCGCCCATGCCAATTAGTGTAAACATGAGTGCTGCCTTCCGGCCGATGCGATCACCCATATGACCGAAGAGGATGCTCCCGATTGGACGGGCTGCGTAACCTGCCCCGAAAGTGACAAAGGCGAGAAGAAGTGAAATGGCAGGATCATGATTGGGGAAGAATAGAGTTGTAAAAACTAAGCCCGTTGCTGTCCCGTATAAATAAAAATCATACCACTCGATAACGGAACCGGCTAAACTAGCGAAAAGAACTCGACTTTTTTTCATGGATAATGCTCCTTTAATGCATAGTTTTACTCAAAAATGGTTTCATAAATAAAGCACTTACATTGAATGAACAAAATCGCTGGTTAGAAATATAAGTAAAAAACTGGATTATTTAGATTATTTTAGAGGGGTTATCCATCACAGTCAATATATTTCTGATTTTTCAGAAAAAATGAAGCAATTAACTTAGCTCTTATTAGCTGTATTCGAATATAATTAATTCTAAAGTAATGGAAATAAACAAATTCAGACCTTAACGGATAAAATGGTGAAGCCAAAGTAAGGGGAAATTTTTAACTAAAGATGAGAAGAACATTCACTTAAAATCATTTAGTATTTTTTATGTATAGAAGAGTGGCAAAGTGGAAATCATGTGGATAAGGAAATAAAAAAGCGGAAAGGATAAGATTTCAATAAATAATAATAATCTCCAAGTTACTTAGTATAATAGAAAAAAGGTTAAGGAGTTGGTTTCGTATGGAGAAGCAATTGCCAGGAACATCGCTGGAACCTGAAGAGATGGCTGAATTGGTTTTGAAAAAGGCCCTTAGTGATTATCGGAAAGCACAAATTGAAAAAGAAATCGATGATTCATTGAAGAATCATGATAAGGATGAGTTCATACGTTTAACTGAAATATTGAAGGGCATTTCATGAAATTTTGCACACTGTAAAAAAGACAAGTAGCTTTGAAATAAAAGAAAAGAAAAGCTCATGCGCACATAGAAGCCAGTGCAGCTTGATAATATAAATATGATGAAGATGAAATTTTATTTAATCTGAAACATAAGTAAATAGGAATCTATAGTATTATAATATTTTACATTGTAAGCGCTTTCTTGTGTAATCATGATAATCAAATAAAGAAAACGATGGAGAGAAGATATTGTAAGTGCGCCAATGACTGGAGTCACAGGTAGTGGAGGCTGAGGCTGGAAGATATATGCATCAGGATAGAATGCTAAAAGGGGGAGAAGATATGAAAAAGAATGGAGTGTCGTTAGCTGAATTTATTCAGGAGGATCGATTCGAGCTCAACTCCTACATTACTTCTTTATTTAATAAACTGAATGACTATGTTCCCAAAAGCATTAAAGATAAAAAGTAAATGAATGTAAAAAATGAATCGGGAAATTATGCATGGCTTCCTGATTCATTTTTATTTTTTTGCATTTCCAGTTTTAAGTCCGTGTCCTTAAGTCAAAGCCTCATTAAACTCATTAAAAGGCTTAAAGAAATCTCTAAAGTGACTGCGTGGAATATCTTATTTCTCAACTATCGCATCGGATAGGGATGCGGAATGGTTGCCGTTTACATACAATAGCTTACCTTCACTAAAATTCAGGCTCCCATTATGGGTGCCTCTTTTTTTGATGTATTCAGCTTCGATTAGGATATGTAATTCTTATTCTGTTGATATAGTAAAATATCTTTTGTTTTTTAGGCGGAACCGTTGAAATGAAAAAATTCGTTCTGATATATGTATTCAAGATTAATCCAATCATAAAAACCTGATATTCAGCAATAATGTCCTGATATATCTAAAAAAAGAAAAAGGAAAAATACAGAAACAACCGGAGCAACGGGATTAACTGGGCGACAGGATCAACAACAGGGCAACTGGAACAATTGTTGTTGGTTCGAGGTTGATTTTAAAGGGTGCTTCGCCTATTCGCAGCTCCATATTATCAATAGCAGTCTTAATTTCTAATTATAATAATGATGTGGGTGTTAATTTATCAGCAGAGAATACAATCTCAATCTCCTTCATGTATTTGATTTAGAGGCCACAGTTGTCTTTACAGGAGGAGCAGCAGGAGCCTCACTGACGATTATTCGTTGAATTAATTTAAGCCTGCAAATCTTACTTAAAAAGATATTTGTGGATCCCATTCATCTTGAATGTGGATTTTTTTATTGATTGTTTGTATTATAGCTTTTTTATTGTTATTGGGTTTATGGCAACTGGCATATAAGGTTTCAAAAGCGCACTTAGCTTGAATGGCATTTCATTACTAAAGGCTAAGGACCACCATCTATCGTGTCTAGGGGATTTTAATCCAGATGAATTTAAAAATACTTTTTGTATTTCTTTAATTTATAGATGACCGTTGGCTGACTGATGCCCAAATGGTCTGCCATTTCATAGGTGGTTTTACATTGTTTCCATGCTTTAGCAATCAGTTGCATTTCAACCTTTTCCAGTGTCTTCTTTAAATCGAAATTCTCTTCACATTCTTTTTCGATTGCCAAGAAAGTGGAGTCTTCGGGCTTTTCTATTTGCCCTGTGATGGATTGCGGAAGGTGTTCGGGAAATATATTTGGCACTTCAATGGTCAGGATTAACCGTTCAATTAGGTTTTCTAATTCTCGTATATTCCCGGGCCAATTATAATGGGTCAAAACTTCATAAGTCGATGGATGGATTTTTTTGAATTTCTGGTATTTATCATTCGTTTTCTTTAAATGATGTTGTATTAAGAGAGGTATATCTTCTTTACGTTCATGCAAAGCCGGAATTTGGATGGGAATCACATTCAAACGATAAAATAAGTCTAATCTAAATTTACCTTGACTAACCATCCCCTTCAGATCTTGATTAGTTGCTGCAACAAGGCGGAAGTTAATATAGTTTTCTTTTTTTCCGCCGATACGCTTTATCTTTTTTTCCTGTAATACTTTCAGTAATTTAGCTTGCATGGCAAGTGGGAGTTCCCCGATTTCATCTAAGAAAAGAGTTCCGCTGTCAGCCTGCTCAACCAGGCCTTGCCTTCCTTGTTTATCTGCCCCTGTAAATGATCCCGGCTCATAGCCGAATATTTCGGATTCAAACAAACTATCAGGTATCGTGCTGCAATTCACTTCGATAAAAGGTTCTTTCTTTCGGTTGCTTTGGTCATGAACAGCACGGGCAAAAGTGCTTTTCCCTACCCCGGATGGTCCTAATAAGAGAATCGTGGCATCGGTTTTTGCAACATTATGGATCGTTTTTAAAATCTGCTTCGTTTCATTACTTCTAGCGATCATATCATGGTAATCCAGTTCCTTTTCTCTTAAATCCTCGACTTCGGTTTGATAGCCTTTTACTTTTCGTTGTAATTGCTCAAATTGATCTTGCAATTGCAGAATCTCGGTTTGATCCTGGCCATAGCTGATTACCCTAACGAGAAGTCCGTCCTTATTAAAAATGGGATAGCCAGTCGACATGACAACATGACCTGTTTTTGTATGTTGCATTATACGCTTCGCTTTTTTTTCTTTTAAAACAATCGCATTGATGGATGGTGTGAGAAGGCCCTCACTTTCTAATTGATAGACAGAGGTACCGATATAAGAATCACTTTCCATACCATAAATCTCCCAAAGCTTTGGATTGGAATATAAAATGATTCCATCTTGATCGGTAATGAGGATGTTATTATTCGATGTTTCAATGATCTTATTAAGTTCTTCCTCCAGCATATCGTCATACATGAGTTCCGCTCCTTTGGGATGTTGATTAATTAAAATATAAATCAAAAAGTCAGAATAATCAAAAATTAAATCAAAAAATAAGAAAATGATTAAGTCTTTGATCATTTGATGAAACAGAATATCGAAAAGCCTTATAAACCGCAGCGAAATAGTTGGCGTGAATCTTGCTTATGTAAAAGGTAAGAAGAGAACTTCCAAACAAGGGTGTTATATATTTCCATTCTATTAGTGTAAAAAAGATGGAAGTTCATTTAACATCATGAAATTGCAATGTAGTGAAAATAATAGTTGAAATTTAGGAGGATGTTACATGATGAAGTATCAACCGAAAGACTCATTCAAATCACCCCGTTTTTGCGGAGTACGTACGTTTATGCGGCTTCCATTTGTTGAACAGGTAGATGAACATATGGATTTTGTCATTACGGGAATTCCTTTTGATTCCGGGCAATCATTCAGAACGGGTGCGAGATTCGGACCAGAAGCCATTCGCGATTTTTCAATCCTTTTACGCCCTTATAATCCAGAACAAGATATAAATATTTTTGATTTTATATCAGGAATTGATTATGGGGATATTCCGATCATTCCCGGTTATATCTCTGAAACATATAAAAAGATCGAAGAAGAGCTTACCCCCGTCATTGAAAAAGGGATCATCCCCATTTCATTAGGAGGCGATCATTCTATTACTCTAGGGGAGTTACGCGCAATCGTAAAAAAGCATGGACCAGTGGCCTTGCTTCAATTCGATGCTCACTCCGATACTTGGGATAGTTATTTTGATCAAAAGTATAATCACGGAACGGTTTTTCGCCGGGCAATAGAAGAGGGTCTCATCGATGTATCGCGATCTCTTCAAATTGGAATGAGGGGTGGTCTTTACGGACCGGAAGATCTTCAGGATGCCCAGGATTTAGGTTTGGGGGTTTATACGACGAACGATTATAAACGCATCGGGGTCCAAAAGATGCTAGAGGTCATTCATGAACGTGTCGCGAAGGGCCCGGTGTTTTTATCTTTTGACATTGATTTTTTAGATCCCGTCTATGCCCCTGGAACGGGGACCCCGGAGGTTTCAGGGGCCAGCATTGATGATGCTTTAGCCTTTGTAAGAGGATTGACGAATATAGATTTTGTGGGATTCGATCTTGTTGAGGTTTTACCATCATATGATCACGGACAAATCACGGCTGCCGCCGCAGCTAATATTGTCTATGAATTCATCACACTCATCGCTCTCGCAAAAAAAGGTAAACTGGAGAAAAAAGAGAGAACGGGAGATCTGGAAACGCAGCTTAACAACTAGTTCTCTCATATAAATTGAAGGGAGGAACGGTGAAATCCAATCCTTCCCTCTTTAAACACAAAGCGATATAAAACAAAACAACCCCAAAAGGAGATGTGTACATGCATATTTTGGATATATCGATCATGATTCTATATTTTTCTGTTTTAATCATTGTGGGAGTAATCGGATCCAAACGGGCAAAAACGGCAGATGATTTCATTGTAGCAGGGCGTAATCTAGGGCATTTTATGTATTTATCCTGTTTAGCTGCTGTGATATTAGGGGGGGCTTCCACTCTAGGTACAGCAAAGTTAGGTTATCAGTTTGGGATATCCGGTATTTGGCTAGTGGTGATGATTGGACTCGGCATTATCGCTATCGGGTTGTTTTTAACAAATAAGATATTTGATTTAAAAGTACTGACGATCAGTGAAATGCTTGAGAAGCGTTACAATTCTCAAACAAGATTGATTAGTGCCCTTGTCTCTGTTATCTATACTTTCATGCTGACTGTAACGCAAGTGATTGGGATGGGGACGATATTACATGTTTTGGCTGGCTGGAATTTAACGGTTTCCATGATAGTCGGGGGTGGGATCGTTTTATTTTATACAATATTAGGAGGTATGTGGTCAGTCACCATGACTGATGTCGTGCAATTCGTCATCATGACGATCGGTATTTTCTTTATCATGCTTCCATTGAGCATCTCTAAGGCAGGAGGGTGGGAATCGCTTAAAGAAAATCTCCCTGCATCCCATTTCGAGTTAGGCAACATTGGCGGAGAGACAATTTTTCAATACTTCTTACTATTTACTTTAGGGGTTGTTGTTGGCCAAGATATCTGGCAGCGTCTTTTTACTGCACGAACCAAAGCGATATCTCGTGGCGGAACGGTTGGAGCGGGAATATATAGTGTTTTTTATGCGATAGCAATCAGTATCATTGGAATGTGCGCTTTTATTATCCTTCCTAATTTAGGAAATCCACAAAACGCTTTTACTAGTATAGCGATGGAAACTTTGCCTCCTGGTCTATTGGGGGTCGTCATTGCGAGTGTGGTATCTGCCCTTATGTCCACAGCATCAGGGACATTGCTTGCTTCTTCCACTTTAGTTGTTAATGACATCATTAAAAAATATATCGGTCCAGGAATGAGTGAACGTCAATTTTTAAAAACATCCCGGATTACGACTTTAACGATTGGTGTATTGACCATTATCGTTTCGATATGGATTCAGGATATTTTAGTTGCATTGGACGTAGCTTACGCAATTTTATCTGGTGCTGTGTTCTTTCCAATCATCCTTGGATTCTTTTGGAAGAGGGTAACGGCTACAGCCGCATTTTACTCCATCCTGGCCAGCATGGTCGTTATTATTGTTGGATTAGTGATAAATGGACCATCCTCCACTCAACCAATTCTGTACGGGCTCGCTACTAGTTTTGTCGTCATTACTACATTTACTTTCCTAAGTTCGAAAAATCATCTCGAGAACAAAAGCGAGGAAATGCAAGATGTTAAGGGTAAAGCTGACATGGACACCATGGCTAATTGATGGTTCACCAAAAAAACAGAAAAAGAATCAAGGAGGAACGAAAAATGACAAAGACAATTTCCCTTCAACCCGCAACATTCAATACAATGGAAGAAGAGCGCAATCACCGGAAAGAACGGTTGGCAGCTTCATTCAGGCTTTTTTCAAAGTTTGGTTTCGATGAAGGGATAGCTGGCCATATTACGGTCCGTGATCCAAAATATACAGACCATTTCTGGGTCAATCCGTTTGGGATGCATTTTAGTCAAATTTCCGTTTCAGATCTTATATTGGTTAATCATAAAGGTGATATTGTAGAGGGTGAACATTCAGTGAATGGTGCTGCCTTTGCCATCCATTCGGAAATTCATAAAGCACGACCGGATGCAGTTGCAGCGGCACATGCTCATTCGGTCTATGGAAAGACATGGTCTTCTTTAGGGAGACTGTTAGATCCGATTACGCAAGATGCCTGCCAATTTTACAATGACCATGCATTATTTGATGATTTTACTGGTGTGGTTTATGCATCTGAAGAAGGGAAACGCATTGCCAGGGCTCTAGGTCAATACAAAGCTGTCATCCTCCGCAACCATGGATTGTTAACGGTGGGCCAATCTGTAGATTCAGCTGCTTGGTGGTTCATAACGATGGAACGTTCATGTCAAGCACAGATAATGGCTGAATCTGTAGGCAAGCCCATTTTTATAGAACAGGAGTATGCAAAGTTAACTGCAGAACAAACGGGAACTGAATATGAGGGATGGCTGAGTTTTCAGCCTCTTTGGGATAGAATTAGAGAAGAGCAACCGGATTGCTTGAAGTGATCATAAAGCACGGGGATAGACACGAAACATGAAACGGATTGCTTTCATCAAAGAGGGAAAAAGGGATTGCAGGTTCTTGAGGAGGTTTAATAATGTCCGATTCTAAGAAAACAGCACCTTCACTTTATATCAGGGTCGATATACCGGAGAAATACATCAATGAGTTTAAGGAGATTTGTTCTGAAGTTGTTATCGAACCATGGGAATTCGGCGAAACTGAACCGCAGCCAACAGTAGATCTATCAAAGTTTGATATCCTTTATACGCTGGGACTTCATGATAATCTTAGCATTTTAAAAAAAGCTCCAAAAATTAAATGGGTACATTCAGACAGTGCGGGAGTGGAGGCCATGCTGAATGAAGACATCAAAAAAAGCGATGTCATCATCACTAATGTCAAAGGCTGCTCATCTGTCCCGATAGCCGAGCATACAATTGCGATGCTATCTTCGTTAGCAAGGGGTGTGCCGACAATGATCAGAAATCAAATAAACAAAAATTGGGTTGAAATCCCTGTGAAAGACCTTGAGAATTCAACAGTCGGGATAATTGGGTATGGTGATATTGGCTTTGAGATAGCAAAGAGATGTAAAGGACTAGGAATGACCGTTATTGGCTGCCGCAGAAATCCCGCCCAGAGGAAGGAAGAATATGAACCTGCTGATTTGATAATGGGGATGGATCAAGTGGATGAGGTCCTTTCTAGGTCCGATTTTGTAGTCTTGGCACTCCCGTTTACAAAAGATACTTCTTATTTTTTAAATGAAGAACGCATAAATAAAATGAAAAAAGGCAGCCATTTAATTAATGTCGGCCGTGGTAATACGATTGTGGATGAAGATTTAATTGAATCATTGAAAAATGGGCACATAGCAGGAGCGGCGCTCGATGTGTTTGAAGTAGAACCTTTACCTGAGGATCACCCTTTCTGGCAGCTGGAAAATGTCATGGTATCCCCACATAATGCTTACAACTCTGCCAAACATCTAGATCGTGTAATGGAGTTATTCCTGAAAAATTTAAAGCTGTTTTCTGACGGTAAGCCGCTCAAGAACGTTGTGGAAAAAGGACTGGGTTATTAACAGGAATGGGTTATGAAAAAGAAGCTCTCAACGAATGGGAACTTTCAAACTTTCAATGATATGAATGGAGTAGGAGGGCAGACCTTGATTGGGGTTTGCTTTTTTTTTGAATAAAAGGTGCTGCCTTCATGTTTTTCTTGTATAGGACAATCTCTGATCAGGAAAAGCTGGATGTAAGGAGGCGGTGTGAATGGGTACTTTCGAAGTTATTTCCCTAATGCTAAGCTTTGGCATGTTTGTAATTGCTATTCTTGGTTTCAAAAATCATGACAGGAATCCTTGAAGATAACGATATGTTTATGATAAGCCAGGCCGCTGTGTTTGATAATGGAAGCGTTTTAAAAAATACCGGGATTTAATAGAAGGTATGATTTCCTCGAACTTGCAGAGAACACCGAGTATAAGGTGTTCTTTTTGTTGTATAAGTATTTCACATGAGTTCATAAGCAAACATTGGCAGTCATCTTTGACAAAACAATAATATACAAGTATAGTCCTAATGGACCGGTTGATATAATTCAAAGGAGTGATCCAGCTATGGCAGACAAACGAAACTCAAAAGACATTCTTATTGAAGCTGCTTCCCGACTTTTTCGCATACGTGGATATTATGGTGTAGGACTTAAGGATATTATTGAGGAAAGTGGTATCCCAAAAGGTTCTCTGTATCATTATTTTCCGAAAGGCAAAGAAGAATTGGCGATAGAGGCGATTATTCATACAAAAGAATTCGTGATAGATGAAATTCAACGGGGATTTGATGAAATCGAAGACCCTATTAAAGCGATTCAGGCTCATATTTTTCAATTATCCGAGGTTTTTGGTGAAAGTGAAAATCTTTTAGGACTGCCAATCGGGACGATAGCGGCGGAAACATATACGACGAGTGAGCCGATAAGAACGGCCTGTCAAGAAGCGATAGAAGATTGGCAATCCATATATGTGAAGAAATTACTCGAGGCGAAATTCAGTGAGAAACGGGCAAAGGAATTGAGTATCGTAATTAATGCTTTAATTGAGGGTGGTATCCTTTTATCCTTAACGGCGAAAAACGGTAAACCTCTCCAAGCTATTGCGGAACAGATACCATTATTGTTGATAAATAAATAAGTCATACGGAAAAATTATTTTATGCTTACATCGAACAGTCAGTAATTGGAGGAATCATTTTATGTCTATAGATGCAACACAGCAACAAAACCAAGTCATTAGAACTACCCCCATTTTAATTGCATTTTTAATTGCAGGGTTCATTGGGTTATTCAGTGAGACGGCTTTAAACATGGCCCTGGGGGATTTAATCCAGGAATTCAATGTCAGTCCTTCCACCGTGCAATGGCTGACAACGGGTTATTTATTAACATTGGGGATATTGGTTCCCGTTTCGGGACTCCTAATTCAGTGGTTCAATACCCGTCAATTATTCATTGCATCAATGGTGTTCTCCATCATTGGGACGCTCATTGCAGCAATTGCACCTGGGTTCGGCATCTTGATGCTAGCTCGTGTCATCCAGGCAATCGGAACAGGTCTTTTATTGCCTCTCATGTTCAATACCATTTTATTGATTTTTCCGATCCATAAAAGGGGAGCGACGATGGGATTGATGGGGCTGGTGATCATGTTTGCCCCAGCCATCGGACCGACAGTTTCAGGTTTGATTATTGAAAATTTGAAATGGAATTACATTTTTTGGGTGTCTTTGCCATTCTTTGTGATTGCTTTACTATTCGGTCTCAAGTATATGCAAAACGTTTCAACAATCACCAAACCTAAAATCGATGTACCATCCATTATTTTATCGACCATTGGTTTTGGAGGAATTGTTTATGGCTTTAGTATTGTTGGGGAACATGGATGGAGTAATGCGATAGTTCTATCCTCGCTCATTGTCGGCCTTATAGCGCTATTCCTGTTTGCTGTAAGACAATTCAATATGGATAAACCGATGATTGACTTGCGCGTTTTTAAATATCCCATGTTCACTTTAGGGTTAATAACCGTCTTCATCACCTTCATGATCATCATGTCATCCATGATCCTCTTACCGCTATACCTGCAAACCGGGCTGGCATTAGCTGCGTTTTCAGCTGGTCTGGTACTTTTACCGGGTGGAGTGCTTAATGGTATCATGTCTCCGGTTACTGGACGCATATTTGATAAGTTCGGACCAAGAGGACTAGTGATTCCAGGCTTTATTATCATGATTGCCATGTTATGGACTTTGACGAACGTAACGACTGAAACATCTATCATTATGGTAATCATCATGCATACTCTCCTTATGATTGGTGTTTCGATGGTCATGATGCCCGCCCAGACAAATGGGCTGAATCAACTGCCGAAAAATCTTTATCCGGATGGAACGGCTCTTATGAATACATTGCAACAAGTATCGGGAGCTATCGGGACAACCGTTGCCATTACCATCATGTCAGCATCACAAAAAAATTATATGGCAAATGCAGAAGATCCGTTCGATCCATCAGCCATTAGCGGTTCATTGACTGCAGGCGTTCAAGATGCCTTCATTTTCGGTCTAGTCCTTGCAATCATTGGTTTGATCATATCGTTTTTTATCAGAACAGCACGTGACTAAAAAGGTAATGAAAAAAGATCCATTAGCCAGCAGGGAAAAGGTTTTCTCTGACTGGCTTTTTTGCTTGGAAAAAAGCAATTTAGAACCATCCACTTATTGGTAATGAATAAGTTCTTTTTTATTGGTCTTTAATACCATTTTTTATCAAATGGTATTATATTCAGAGTTAATTATTTGAAAATCAACCACTTATCGGATAATCTTACACAATAATAGTTACTAAAAGTTAGCTCAGGTAAAGTGGTTAACAGGAGGAATTCAAATGAAAAAAATAACTAAACTGTTGGAACCTGTAACAATAGGTGCATGGAACTTAAAAACAAGAACGGCAATGGCTCCTATGACACGGTCGTTTGCCAATAACGAAACTGGTGTTGTGAATGACCTGACCGTAGAATACTACCGAAAACGGGCTCAAGATGGAATCGGGCTTATCATTACAGAAGGTGTCGTGATTTCACCAAGAGCAAAGGGGAATCCTGGGGTGCCCGGGATTTATACTCAAGAGCAAATAAATGGGTGGAAAAAAGTAACGGAAGCTGTACACGCTGAAGGCGGAACGATCATTGCGCAAATCTGGCATGTTGGCCGTGCAAGCCATCATGAAATTGCAGGAGGACCTCCGCAGGCCCCTTCTCCTATCGCTGCTGAAGGAAAGGTTTCAAGATTCGGAAAACCTTTTGATATTCCTGAAGAAATGACAGAGACGGATATTGCAGAAGTAGTGAACCAATATAAACAAGCTGCAAAGAATGCGATGGATGCTGGCTTTGACGGCGTTGAAATTCATGGTGCACATGGCTACTTAATAGACCAGTTCAATTCTGACACTTCCAATAAAAGGGCGGATCGATACGGCGGTGATTTAAAACAGCGTCTGACATTTATGAAGGAAGTGCTAAAAGCTGTTATTGATACGGTTGGAGTGGAACGTACCCTTATTCGTTTCTCGGCTTTGAAAATTGACCAGCCGTCTTACATGTGGGAAGACCCTGAAACAGCGATCCAAACATTTATTGAAGCGTTTAATGAAACAGGAGTCAAAATGATTCACCCGTCCACGATGGAATTTACCAAACCGATTGCAAGGGGACTGACCATGCATGAATTGGTACGCAGTCACTGGGATGGAATTATAGTTGGTGTGGGAGGGCTTGATCCTGAAACAGCAGAAGCCGCACTGGAAAAGGGCACAATTGACGTTGCGGCGATTGGACGTCCGCTTATCGCCAACCCGGATTATCTGGCACGAATTAAGCATGAAGAAAAACTTGTTGATTACGAGGCAAAGAAACATTTAGGGCAACTGATTTAATTGAGAAAAAGCATAGCCTTTTTTAAATGTCAGTGTACAAAATAACCAATCATTTTTTTCTTTCAATTTACTGATGCGATTCTTCATTAAGAAGGGTCGCCTTTTCCTTATGGAGCTAAAGGGAAGAAAGAATGATGAAACAACAAATCATTCCCAATACCCAAAGTAGAAAGCTGGTATATCAATGGAACGTATTATGGTTATAGGAGTATCTGCGGGCGTCGGAAAATCTACTTTTGCAAGAAGACTAGGAGAAAATTTAAATATTGATGTACATCATTTGGATACATTCTACTGGAGGCCTGGCTGGGTGGAAGCTCCTTTAGAGGATTTTATTTCTGCTCAGAAGAAAGTATTGAGTGATGGTAAGTGGATAATGGATGGTAATTATAGTAATTCTTTTGACTTACGTTTTGAGCATGCCGATACGATTATTTATTTAGAACTCCCTCTCCGTGTTTGCCTTTACCGTGTTGTAAAACGTTGGCTGTCTTATATAGGGAAAACAAGACCTGATATGGGTGAGGGCTGTTATGAAAAATTAGACTGGCAGTTTGTTAAATTTATAATGACCACCTACTTTCCACGTAAGAAAAAAATGAAAAAAAGACTTGCAGATCTTCAAAGAAGTGAGCCTGAAAAGATAATGGTTATTTTAAAAAGCAAGCAGGAAATTGAAGAATATTTGTTAAACAGGAAGGCTGAGCCGGGGTGATCAACAGATGCAATGGTTCATGAAAAGGCTGTGAAATCAGCTCTTTATCTTATGCAATAAAGGGAAAGGCTAGTCAATTTAGTTATACGAAACTTAAGGAAAATACTTATTAGCTTTAAATGTTAGATAATCACTTTAATAATTGGTTCGAAGAGTTTATCACAGATGCAAAATGCCTTCCTAGTCCTAGGAAGGCTTTAAGCCTGATGATAAAGGTTTTTTAATATAAATGATAGCAAAAATGGGAATTTCCAAAGAGTGAAGTATACAAACAAAGCGGTTTTACAGGAGGAAATTAGTTGGCATGGTTTTTGCTTGATATAAATGATGAGTAAATCGAGAAAGTAGGGAGTGATGAATCGCCAATTACTAAAGCTTTATTGGAAAGAGTTTGCTGCAGG
Source organism: Peribacillus sp. CSMR9 (assembly GCF_033141925.1). Taxonomy (NCBI): domain Bacteria; kingdom Bacillati; phylum Bacillota; class Bacilli; order Caryophanales; family Bacillaceae; genus Peribacillus; species Peribacillus sp. CSMR9. Next base: position 9,741 of record NZ_JAOPHO010000016.1, on the reverse strand, counting down.
AAGTGGATGTATGGATGCTCTGGATTGCGAAAGATATCTTGAAGCAAGAGCGATCAAGTAATGAAGACAATCAGTATAGCATTGAGAACAAAATATAGGGAGGATTGTAATTATGAAAGAGATAAAAACAAATTGATGAGGCGATTTCAGCAACAAAACCAGTTGTTTCCAAATTTTATGTTGAATGGTGCCCAGACTGTCAGAATACCAATTTATTCATGCCAATTGTAGTAGAAGCGTATAAAGAAAAAATAGATATGATTGCAGTAAATCGAGACCATTTTCCGGAATTATTAGAGAAGCTAGATGTGTATGGAATCCCAAGCTTTATTGTATTTCAAGAAGGGAAGGAACTTAATCGCTTTGTAAGTAAACTCGGAAAAAGCCAGGAGGAGGTTGAACAGTTTCTCAATCAATTCGTAGTGGAAAGTGGAAAATTAGAAAGATAATCATTTACTGGCATTTAATTGGGAGGGTGCCTATCGAAAAGTGCCGCTTCCAATCTGAAGCGTTAAATTGATGAGCTGCTTTATAAAATTGATATGAGGTGATTGAGAATGGCAAAGATGAAGAATGAGACACATTACAAAATTTTGATTGTAGGAGGCGGCAGTGCCGGAATTACGGTCGCGGCACGTCTCCTCCGTGAATCACGCACTCTGAGCGGAAACATTGCCATCATTGACCCTGCGACGAAACATTATTATCAACCTTTATGGACGCTTGTAGGAGCAGGCGAAGCTGACAAAACTGTGACACAAAGGGAGGAGGCATCTGTTATTCCGAAAGGAGCCGTATGGGTACAGGATGCGGTTACCACATTTCAGCCAGATGAAAACGTTGTTGTAACAGCATCCGGAAACAAACTGCACTACGAATATTTAGTTGTCGCTGCGGGGATTCAAATTAACTGGCATGAAATCAAGGGGTTAAAAGAGAGTATTGGAAAGAATGGGGTATGTAGTAATTACTCTTATGATTATGTTGATAGCACTTGGGATGCGATCCGAAACTTCAAGGGCGGGACTTCCATCTTTACCAATCCGAACACTCCGGTAAAATGCGGTGGTGCTCCTCAAAAAATTATGTATTTGGCGGAAGAATATTTCAGAAAATCAGGTGTTCGCCAGCAATCTTCGGTTATTTTTGTTTCAGGCAGCCCATCCATATTCAATGTAAAAAAATATGAACAGGCACTAAACAAAATAATTGAACGAAAAGAAATCGCAACATGTTTTATGCATCATCTCATTGAAATTGATGGTGATAAAAAACGAGCGACATTTGAAAATCTAAATACAAAAGAGCGCGTGAATATGCAATATGACATGATTCATGTGGTACCGCCGATGAGCGCCCCGGATTTCATCAAGAATAGTTCCCTTGCTGCTAGTAATGGCTGGCTGGCAGTGGACAAATATACGCTGCAGCATGAACACTTTGACAATATATTCGGCATAGGGGATTGTACAAACCTGCCTACGTCAAAAACAGGGGCTGCTATTCGCAAACAAGCACCAGTGCTTGTGCAAAATTTACTTCATCGAATGCGTGCCAAACAAATGGTTCATAAATATGACGGCTATACATCATGTCCACTTGTTACTGGATACGGGCGGCTTATACTGGCTGAATTCAATTATGATTTACAGCCTCAAGAAACCTTTCCAATCGATCAATCCCGTGAGAGGTTCAGTATGTATGTATTGAAGAAAAACTTGCTTCCCGTTATGTATTGGAATGGGATGCTTAAAGGTATGATGTAATAGCATTTCTGATATCCATAAAAAAAGGAGGAAGATTTATGCTGCTCAAATATTTTTATGATGAGAAACTGGCCCAAGCTTCATACCTTGTGGGATGCCAAGCTACTGGAGAAGCGATCATTGTTGATCCGTCACGTAATGTAGAACCTTACATAAAAACGGCAAGAGCAAATGGTGTGAGGATCGTGGGTGTAACGGAAACACACATCCATGCCGATTTTTTGTCTGGTTCACAGGAGCTGGCTTCAAGGCTTGGGGCAACATTGTATTTATCTGATGAGGGAGGGCCGGACTGGAAGTATGAGTACGTAACTGGGTATAAACACCGCTTTCTAAGAAATGGAGATGTATTTACGATTGGAAATATCCATTTTGAGGTGATTCATTCACCAGGACACACACCTGAACATATATCACTGCTTATAACAGATGGGGGTATAGTTACCAAGGATCCACTCGGGATATTTACTGGTGATTTTGTATTTGTCGGTGATGTGGGGCGTCCCGATTTATTAGAAAAAGCCGCAGGGGTGCACGGGTCCTCGGAAAAAATGGCACGCAAGATGTATCGGTCTCTGCAGCAGTTTAAAAATCTTCCTGACTATTTGCAAGTATGGCCAGGGCATGGAGCGGGCAGTGCCTGTGGAAAAGCGCTAGGAGCAATCCCATCATCAACCATCGGATATGAAAAACGGACAAATTGGGCTCTGCAATATGATAATGAGGAGCGCTTTATAGAAGCGCTGTTGGCTGGACAGCCGGAGGCACCCTCTTATTTTTCAATGATGAAGCGGTTGAATAAAGAGGGTCCGCAGCAAATTCGAAGTATAGCAGTACCACTTCGTATGGAGGTTTCAATAGATATTGTACAGGAATGGGCGAAACAGGGAATTGTCATTGATACACGTCCGGCCAGTGAATTTGCTAAAAAGCATATACAAGGTGTAATTAATATCCCTTATAACAAATCATTTATAACCTGGGCGGGATGGCTGTTGGACTATGACCGACCTTTATATCTTCTCGCAAGCAATGATGTTGTGGAAATTATTGTGAATGATCTCCAGTCCATTGGATTGGATCACGTCGTTGCAACAATGGAACCATATATCGATGAGATGGCAGGCGAAATTGATTCGCGTGTAATGAAGTATGAAGAAGTGACAATGGACAAGTTAGGTGGTGCTATTCAAACAGACCATATATATGTGCTTGATGTCCGAAGCATGGGAGAATGGGAGGAAGGCCATATTCCGCAGGCGAAGCATGTGATGCTTGGTCATTTACAAGAACAGGTACACAAAATTCCGCATGATAAACCAATTTTGGTTTATTGCAAAACCGGCGGAAGATCGGCCATCGCTGCAAGCCTTCTACAAGTTCATGGTTTTAAAGAAGTACAAAGCCTTGTAGGCGGATATGAGGAATGGAGAAAACAGCAGAAGTTGCGCCCTGCCAGAGATGCTAAATGAATTCTTTGAATTTTATCATACATGCGAAAATACTTACCATAGTTGCAAATGTGCCAATGCTTAGAATGGAAAATTTTTTTAATAATCACCGCGGTATAAGGAGATTTTATAGAAGAAATGGGTTGGCATGGCAATTGCATATATAAAGAGGCAAGGTACACAAGCGAACATGAGAAGGAGAGATACTCGATGAAATACAATTTCGACCAAGAAATCCGTCGACTGAACACTGATTGTGAAAAATGGGATAAACTTGAAAGTCAATTTGGGGTAAAGGATGTGATACCGATGTGGGTGGCCGATATGGATTTTCAGTCTCCACAACCTATCATCGAAGCATTAAAACAGCGTGTGGAGCACGGTGTATATGGCTACACACTTAGACCGGACTCTTATATGGAATCGATTGAAGGTTGGCTAAAAAGAAGACATCGATGGTCCATTGAGAAAGAATGGATTACCCACAGCCCAGGCGTGATTCCAGCCCTATCGTTGGCGATTCAGTCCTTCACTCAGACAGGGGACAAAATAATTATCCAACCTCCTGTATACCATCATTTTGCCCGTGTGATTCAAGCGAACGGCCGTGAAATTGTAAACAACCCGCTTAAGCTTGAAAATGGACATTATTCCATAGATTTCGCAGACCTAGAGGCAAAGATAGATTCAACGGTAAAAATGTTGATTTTGTGTAGTCCTCATAACCCGATTGGAAGGGTATGGAGCAAAGAAGAATTGACAAGATTGGGACAGATTTGCATGAAGCATAACATTCTCGTTGTGGCAGATGAAATTCATTGTGATTTTGTTTATAAGACACATACTCACATTCCTTTTGCCTCTATATCAGAAGAGTTTGCAAATCATTCTCTTACCTGCATTGCGCCAAGCAAAACTTTTAACCTGATGGGTGTACAGACGTCAAGTATCATTATTCCAAATCAACAACTGCGCGATAGGTATGATCGAGAACTTAATACATTATCCATTGGTTCGCCGAACATATTTGGCGTTGTTGCGTTAGAGGCTGCTTACCGACACGGAGAAGAATGGCTGGATCAGCTCCTTGAATATTTGCAGGGGAATTTGGAATTCACTCTGAATTACTTCAGCAAAAACATCCCGCAAATTAAAGTCATCCAGCCGGAAGGCACATACCTTGTATGGCTGGATTGCCGGGAACTGGGTTTTTCAGTTAAAGAATTGGATGAATTTATGTTACGCAAAGCAAGGGTTGCAATGAATGAAGGGCTCATTTTCGGTATGGAAGGTGAAGGGTTCATGCGGCTCAATATTGCTTGTCCGCGTTCGATGTTGAAAAATGCTTTGGATGGCATAGAAAAAGCTATCTCCTCTTTGTGCAAAGCGTAGAATTTATGCAATAATAAAATTATTTTATTATTGCATATAACGTTAGAGCAGAGGAGGATAATATGGCAGGCTTTATTGGCATACAGCAGTTTATTCAAGATTACGCTGAGAACACAGCAGGAATCCTTGGTCTGGATATAACCGTGCTTGATGAAAAGGGCATTCGCATTAGCGGAACTGGCTACTATAAAGATCTCATTGGCAAAACCGCTCCGGAAGGCTCCTTTTTCAGAATGATATTGGAAACAGGGGAGCCTGGAGTGGTTTACGACGTGAAAAGAGATGAGTCGCAGTGCAGGAGTTGTAAATTCGTGAATCAATGCAAAGAACTCGCTACCATCGGGTTTCCTATTGTAAAGCAAGACAAACCAGTTGGCGTCATCGGCATGATTGGTTTTTCCCATGAACAAAAGGAGAAAATGATTATAGAATCAGAGAATCTAATACAGTTTTTACGGTATGTTAGTACATTGTTGGTCAATAAATTAGCAATGCTGGACCCTGAGAAGGAACCGGGTTGCAAAATTCAAGAAGAGATTCCGATTCCCCCGAAGGTTTTTACTTTTGAAAACATTCTTGGAAAAGATTCCGGGCTTAAAGATGTTATTAAGAAAGCTAAAAGGATTATAAACAGCCCCTCCACTGTTTTGATCAGGGGAGATAGCGGTACGGGGAAAGAATTAATAGCCAAAGCGATTCATTTTGAAAGCAAGCGGCGGATGCATTCATTTGTGGCAGTTAATTGCGCTGCCATTCCTGAGAGCTTGTTGGAAAGTGAGTTGTTTGGTTATGAGGGGGGCTCATTTACCGGGTCAAAGCGGAATGGGAAAATAGGGAAATTCGAATTAGCACATAACGGGACCATTTTCCTTGATGAAATTGGCGATATGCCGCTTTTCTTGCAGCCAAAGTTATTACGGTTTTTACAAGAAAGAGAGATTGAAAGAATCGGTGGAAAAAAAGCAATCCAGATTAATGTACGGGTGATTGCAGCCACTCACCAAAACCTGGAGGAAATGGTGCGGAATGGCACTTTCCGCGAGGATTTATATTATCGTCTCAATGTCATCCCTCTCCATACCAAACCTTTAAGAGAGCGGCGTGATGATATCGCTTTGTATCTTGAACATTTCATGCATAAACATTGTAAGATCCTGCAAAGGCACCCATTGAGATTTGACCCCATGCTGGAACGATGGCTTATAAGCTACGATTGGCCGGGGAATATACGGCAGTTGGAAAACGCCGTAGAATATATGGCAAATATGGCTGAATCAGATATCGTCTCCTTCCATGACTTACCTGACTATCTGTTTCAACAGGATCCTCTTTCTGTAGAGTGTAGAGGGTTAAGTTTAGAACAAATGATTTCTGAATATGAAAAAGACGTAATCCAGAGCTATTTCCTGGCTGAAAAATATCGGCATGATAAGGAACAAATTGCCCGGGAACTACAGATTAGCCTCTCTACTCTTTATCGCAAGTTGGAAAAATATAAATTATGTTAACTTCATAGAAAATATCTATTTTTCTCAATTAAAGTTTCTTAAAATAAAAGCGGGAGAGTGCATATCATTTTCTCGCCTGAATTTTAGAAGGGTGAGGACAAAAGCAGAAGGTAGAGATATTTTGTGAAATAACTGAAAATTCTGCAAATGATTAATAAAGAGATTTTTTGAAATAACAGCCAGATGAACCTAGCATACAAATTGTATTTGAACGATGAGTAAAAAGGGGGATACACTATGGGGAAATTAGAAGCAGAGATAAGTAACACCATAGAAGAGCGAAATTCAAAAGGATCATTGCAAAGGAAGCTGCAATCCAGACATTTAACGATGATGGCTATAGGTGGCGCTATTGGAACTGGATTGTTTGTATCCAGCGGATCGACGATTAGCACTGCGGGGCCGGGGGGAGCGCTTGCTGCATACATTCTGGTAGGGATCATGGTCTATTTTGTTATGAATAGTTTAGGAGAGCTATCGGCCTTCTTACCGCTCCCGGGAGCCTTTGACATCTATGCCTCAAAGTACATTGATCCTGCATTAGGCTTTGCGTTAGGTTGGAACTATTGGTATACAACCGCGATAACGGTTCCTGCAGATTTGGTGGCCTCTACTCTTATTATGAAGTATTGGTTTCCGGACTCACCTTCTATCTTGTGGAGTGCACTATTTCTGGGTTTGTTGCTAATCTTAAATGTTTTATCAGTCAAGGCATATGGGGAAAGTGAATACTGGTTTGCCGGCATTAAGGTCATCTCAATCATCGTATTTCTCGTTATTGGGGTTGCCATGATTTTTGGAATTATGGGAGGACATGCGGTCGGGTTCAGTAACTTTACCCAAGGAGATGCTCCTTTCCATGGCGGGCTTGTATCTATCTTTAGTGTAGTGCTCATCGCGGGCTTTGCGTTCCAGGGCACTGAGGTGATTGCGACGGCAGCCGGTGAAACCGAAAATCCATCGAAAAACGTACCGAAAGCGATTCGGTCAATCTTCTGGCGAATCCTTATTTTCTACGTGTTGACGATTTTTGTTATCGGTTTAATTATTCCTTATACGGATCCAAACCTGCTTAAATCGGGTGTTCAAAATGTATCTATCAGCCCTTTCACGCTTGTTCTTCAAAGAGCTGGGTTGGCATTAGCCGCTTCCGTCATGAATGCCGTGCTTCTTACATCTGTTTTATCAGCAGCAAATTCAGCAATGTATGCTTCTTCACGTATGCTATGGGCACTGGCGAAAGAAGGAAAGGCACCACGAATCTTTGCACGGCTTAACAGAAAGGGAATTCCCATGTGGGCCCTTTGTACAACTGCTTTTATAGGACTTGCCTCTTTTTTGGCTTCCCTTTTTGGAAATGGTTCAGTTTTCATTTGGTTGATAAATGCTTCAGCCCTTACCGGATTTATCAAATGGTTCGGGATTGCCGTTAGTCATTACCGCTTCCGTAAAGCCTATGTAGCCCAAGGCAGAGATCTAAATGAATTGCCGTTTAAAGCCAAATGGTACCCGCTGGGCCCGGTCATCACACTGTTATTTTTTGTGGTTTTCATTTTTGGGCAGACTTTTTTTTACGGAGATCAAATTAGCTGGGCAGAAATTATAGCGACGTATATAGGTCTTCCTATTTTCTTGCTTCTCTGGCTTGGTTATAAAATCATTAGGAAAACAAAAATAGTTCCTCTGATGGAGTGTGATTTTGAGCGCAAAGAATAAGAGGGAAGGCTTGTTTGAATGTAAGCGTTTTATTCAAAGGAGAATTAAATTCAATTCCGTTTTTCAATAGGATTACAAAAAAAGAGGTGGTTTATATGTTAAAAGAAACAATCATAACCAATGAAGCCCCAAAGGCTATCGGTCCTTATTCACAAGGTATAAAAGTGAAACGTAGTGTATACTTCTGGGCAGCTTCCCATTCATCCAGAAACTGGAGAAATGCCTGATAATATTGAGGAGCAAACAAGGGTGTCATTGGAGAATCTTAAGAAGGTTATAGAAGCGGCGGGAGCAAGCTTACAGCAGGTAATAAAAACAACGGTTTTTTTAAGCGATATGAGTCACTTTGCTGCAATGAATCATGTATATGGAGAATTCTTTTTGGATGATTATCCTGCTAGAAGTGCGATTGAAGTTGCTCGTTTACCTAAAGACGCTTTGATTGAAATCGAAGCAATTGCTATAATTTAATAATAATAATAATAATAATAATAATAATTGAAAAGAGAACGTCAAATTGATATTCTCTTTTCTTTACTTTACATAGGGTAGTCCTAGACAGAGAATACAGGAGGAGAATTAATATGAATTTAGCGCAATTTCCCAGACGTCGATATACACCAACAAATACACCCATGGAGAAATTACATCATTTTTCTGAAGTACTTGGGGGCCCTTCTATTTATATTAAACGAGATGATTTACTTGGGCTGACGGCTGGTGGAAATAAAACAAGAAAACTAGAGTTCCTTGTAGCCGATGCAATGGAAAAAGGTGCAGATACGTTAATTACATGTGGAGGCATTCAATCAAATCATTGCCGCTTAACACTAGCTGCTGCCGTTAAAGAGAAAATGAATTGCATCCTTGTGTTGGAAGAGGGCCTTTCAGAAAGTTCAGAGCCGGATTTTAACGGTAACTATTTTCTGTATCATTTATTGGGCGCTGAACAAATCAAGGTTGTACCTAATGGAACAGACTTGATGAAAGAAATGCAGAAAGTAGCTAAAGAGGTAACGGAAGAGGGATATAAACCTTATATAATTCCGGTAGGGGGATCGAATACCATTGGTGCAACGGGATATGTTGCTTGTGCTCAGGAGATTTTGACACAGTCCTTTGATCAAGGAGTCAATGTGAATGCTGTTGTTTGTGTTAGCGGCAGCGGGGGAATGCATGCAGGTTTGGTGACTGGATTTTATGGAAATCAAAGTAAAATCCCGGTAATCGGAATAAACGTAAGCAGAGGAAAAGCCGAACAAGAAGAGAAAGTTTTTCAGCTCGTTAAAGAAACTTCAGCACACATCGGCGTTCCGAATTCAATCTCTCGTGAGGCTGTTGTGTGTTTTGATGAGTATGTCGGACCTGGTTATGCTTTACCTACGCCTGAAATGGTGGAAGCTGTCAAGCTCATGGCCAGAACAGAAGGGATTTTACTGGATCCGGTTTATACGGGTAAAGCGGCAGCGGGACTCATTGATTTAGTAAAAAAAGGCACATTTAAGCCGGATGATAACATTCTATTCGTACACTCTGGCGGCGCCTCTTCGTTATACGCCAATACTTCCCTCTTTTATTGAAGTATAATTACATTATATAGTGTACCCATCAAAACAAATAGAAAGATGGGCAAGGGGATATCCTCTTTTATTGAAGTATAATTACATTATATAGTGTACCCATCAAAACAAATAGAAAGATGGGCAAGGGGATATCCTCTCTTAGGGAATAAACTCCAAACTGAGGGAGCCAATAAATTTGGCTCCCTGCAGTTTGTCGACAAAAGGGGTTCGGAATGTATTAATTCCGAACCCCTTTTGATATTTTCTTTGAATTTTGCTCAAGATTAAGAGCTTGGGTCTCTACGAGCCCACTATGTTAGGCCATTTTTGGACCTTGCCATGTCCA
>NZ_JAOPHO010000015.1:0-74872 GCF_033141925.1 Peribacillus sp. CSMR9 | reverse complement strand
GGAGTCTCGCACTTCCGCTCCAATCAACCTTAAATAGTTTCGTTTTAAAAACAACAATCTTTACGAAAAGAGCCTTTCATTAAGAAAAGGGACATGTGAATATAGATTGTCACTTAGAGTTATTTAATTTCACCTATAAACCTAATTTCCCCTTCATAACTGTACCTATCTTCATTGTTTAATCCATTCTTTATATCCTGATATATGTGTTTCATTAGCTATAGATGATCCCCACTCTGTTTGATTGTTTCTTTCATCAGGTTTAAAGTGTCCATTTTTGATGTTCGTCAGTCCTATTGAAGAAAATATAGCTATGATTAATAGAGAGATAAACATAAAATGATTTTTACATAGTTTTTGTTCATTTGTTTTTTAATCTTGAGATAAGTAATCAAAGTCAGCTTCTTGAAAGGTAGGAAGTTGTTCTTTGATATTTAATTTTATCAAGATTTCTTGTACATAATTTCGAATAGTCATCATGTCAAAAGGAAAATTAAAAACAAACTCTTCTTCTACTTTTAAAGTATGTACATGATAAGAGCACTGATGTTTCATCCCTAAAAGATCTTCACTGTAGCTTAGTACGTCTTGATGAGATGAGTCAGATAATTCGAAATTTGATAAAAGATAGACATCTATAAACTTATCTTCTACATTCTTTAGATTTTTATTTTTATCATGGATTAGTAAAAATGCATTTTGTTCTTCATCGGACAAGTCTACTTGAAAAAATTCGGAATTTTTCAATCTCATTAATCTTTTAAATCTAGCATTAATCGCTCTAATTTTAATCAATCCTTTTCATATTTCATATTTAAAAAATATTAGCTTTCCACTGATTTGAAGTGTAAAACCAAAAGTAATACCTAGAGTAATAGTCAACAGTAATCATTATAGAACTCAATTGGAAATTTCATCGTGTTCTCTTTAATTCGTTTAATTTGAATGAAAAACAAACTGTGCAGGGCAAGTTCGATTCAACTTGTCTCCTGCACTAGTAAGCTTATTTAGTAAATTCACTTCTCAGAAGGTAGACGACATCGTATTCCTTTAACTCTTCCATATGACGATCCATGTCATTGAAAAAACCATTGGAAAGTGTATGTATTCCTTCATCTCGGCTTGAATAACAAATACTCGCCAACGCAAGCTTTTTTGTGTTGTTTATATTGAATTTACTAGGACTGCCCCATACGCTGGAACCCTTTTCTGCAATGGTTTCAGGATAAGTGGCTGTATCCGTACCATCGTCGTTTTGAATGCTGATGTTGAACATCGAAAGATTTTGGCCATCAACCGTTTTGGAAGTCGTAAAGATGATTGTCCCATTATCTTTGACGGCAGTTGTCATGCGTCCCATTTCAGGTGCGACAAGTTTACCAAATTCATATTTTTCGACCCAGACGGCCATCTTCTTGTATGTATCATCAACATTGAAATCGACAAGAAAGAAATGTTCACTTGTATTCTCAAGGATGGCTTTTTCCCTTGCTGATAACTCAGGAACTGAAAGGGTATTCTCGGGTTTTGGATCATCAGCCTTACAGGCGGCTAAAGAAAATGAGAGCAGGGATATGATGATGGATAATAAGATCTTTTTCATAGATTTTCACCCCCTTGATAATATTAACCTAATTAAACCCAATTATTAAATATTATAACATTTAAGAGTCGGAACGGGGTAAAAGGCAAGCGATCGGTGCGCTTACCTTTTTTGCATTTAGAATGGCTGTGAAAGAGCATTATTGGCAACATCCACGTCATTTTGAAGCAATTGGTTTAAGTTGTAAGTAGGATAGAGATTTCTTTCATAAAGGTAGTTGAAAATCTTGAAATGGATATCGATGGCTCCATTTAAATGTTTAATAAATACCTTTCGAAGGGAAGGGGTGGCTGTTTCAGAAATGGCACCTGCATAATTTTTGATGGATGTTTTGGCAAGCCCCAGCAATTCTCCGGCAGCAGCGGCCGATGCTTCATCCCTTAATACATCGCCATCCAGGTCCGTCTTAGGTGTCAATGGGTAAAATTGCAGCAATTCCATGATGTTTTGGGCAAGGGCATCAATGGTTTGCCTGTAAATCGTTTTTAGAATGGGGTCCTGTATTGTCGGATAGGCTTTTTTCAATTTAATAAGGGTAATGGACTAGGCTGCGACCAATTCATGAAGTTCCAGTGTTTCATGCCAAGCAAGATGTGAATGGGTGGGTTTCATATCAATTCCTCCTGTACAAATAATCTTGATACGTTATTCGAACAGTTGGCTATAGGTAAGTTGTCTAATGAAATCATTTATGGATAAGGCCCTTCGCTCACATTCATAGTTTAGAAGGATTGCGCCCCTGGCTTCCATACGCTTTTTCCGGAAAGAGGGGCAGCTTTACCGTATTAATGCTGATGGGGCTGAATGCATGAAAGATGAATGGAACATTCTAAAACCATGATTTATTGGTATTGCTCGAGAACAGAGAAAAACTTTTTGGCAAATTGGTAGAAAAGTTCTTCCGATGGTGCCAATTCCCTGTTTTTTGGTGTGATGATGCCAACAGTCCGTTTGACTTCAGGGGTGTCGATCGGGATTTTGACAGTCAGTCTTGGAGTGACTTCATAAAAGGTACTGTCAGGGAGCAGACTGACCCCAATTCCGGCTGATACGAGCCCTTTTATGGAATCCATGTCTTCACCTTCCGAGGTGATGTTCGGTGCGAAACCGGCTGCTTTGCATGCTTCGATAGCGATACTGTGAAGGATGTATCCTTTGGGAAACAAAACGAATGGATCATTTCGTAAATCACTTAGGCGCAGACTCTTCCTTTCCGCCAATGGGTGGGTTATGGGCAGCAAAGCGGAAATATTTTCCGTGAACAGGATATGACCTTCGATATCTGGATCGTTTATCGGGATTGGTCCAAGAAAGGCTAATCCGATTTCGCGATTTTTGACGGCTTCCTTTAAAGAGGAATAAGATCCCTGTCTTAAGTGGAACCCGATACTCGGCTGCTCATCTTTAAAAGCGGAAATGACGGTAGGCAGCAAATGGGTGGAGAGGCTGGTCGGGAACCCGATTTTAATGGTTCCGTGTTCAGGGTCCAAAAATTCCTCAATTTGATATTTGGCATATTCTATCGCTTGTATAGCCGTTTTTGCATGAAATAGAAATATTTTACCAATTGGAGTTAACTGAATATTTCGGCCGGTTTTTTCAAATAAAAGAACGCCAAGCTCATCTTCCAATTTGGAGATTTGCCGGCTGACTGCTGATTGTGCAATATGCAGGTGCACTGCGGCTTCAGAGACGTGTTCTCTCTCGGCAACTTCAACAAAATAACGTAATTGACGTAGTTCCATTTATTCATCCTCCTACCATTCATCTCAAATTGAGATAGGTTCTATTAGAATTATATATTGTTTATATCAATTTGAAAACCTAGAATAAAATGTAAGTGACATACCGGTGTAAGAATACGATGGGGGCGATTAATATGACATACAATCAAATACCAAAAGCACAAGGGCTCTACCATCCTGAATTTGAACATGATGCATGTGGGATCGGGTTATATGCTCATTTAAAAGGGCTTGCTACACATGACATCGTCAAACAAGGACTGAAAATGCTGTGCCAATTAGATCATCGCGGCGGACAAGGCAGCGATCCCCTTACAGGAGATGGTGCAGGATTAATGGTGCAGATTCCTGATAGATATTTCAGGCTGGCATGCCCGGAGATGAACTTGCCGGCAAAAGGAAGCTATGGAGTAGGCATGCTCTTTTTCTCTAACAACGATGATGAACGGAATGAAATCGAAGCTCGTTTGAATGCATTTATCGAACAAGAGGGCCAAACGCTATTAGGCTGGAGAACGGTTCCTGTTGATGCAACGAAAATCGGGGAGGTCGGCAAGGAGACATGTCCGACGATCCGCCAAGTATTCATCGGGGCAAGCGTTGGGCTGACAGATGATTTAGCTTTTGAGCGTAAATTGTTCATTATCAGAAAACAAGCTGAAAACTGGGCTCGTGAACGCGGCAATCGTTTTTATTTTGCCAGCCTTTCAAGTGCTACGATCGTATACAAAGGATTGTTGACACCAGAGCAGGTGGATGCCTTTTATCTTGACCTTCAACAGGAGGATTTCGTTTCTGCTTTCGCTTTAGTGCATTCACGCTTCAGCACGAATACTTTTCCTAGTTGGGAACGGGCACATCCAAACCGTTACCTGATTCATAATGGCGAAATCAATACGCTTAGAGGTAATGTGAATTGGATGAAAGCACGTGAGCAGCAGTTTGTTTCAGAAGCATTCGGGGATGACCTGCAAAAGGTCCTGCCTATTTTGGATATAGACGGCAGTGATTCCTCGATTCTTGATAATGCACTTGAATTCTTCGTTCTTGCAGGGCGTAAGCCGGCACACGCGGCCATGATGCTCATTCCAGAACCGTGGACCGAAAATCCACATATGACGAAGGAAAAGAAGGCATTTTATGAATATCATAGCATGCTCATGGAGCCATGGGATGGTCCGACGGCCATATCCTTTACGAATGGCAAGCAAATCGGGGCCATCCTTGATCGAAATGGTTTAAGGCCGGCAAGGTATTATGTGACAAAAGATGATTACATCATTTTCTCATCCGAAGTCGGCGTGATCGATGTGGAGCCGGAGAATGTATTATATAAAGATCGTTTAAGCCCAGGCAGAATGCTTTTAATAGATTTAGAGGAAGGCCGTATTGTTTCCGATGAAGAGATCAAGTCGGAAATGGCTCAGGAAAATCCATACCAGCAATGGCTGGACGAACAGCTTGTTCAATTACGTGACGAAGAACCTGTGCTTGAAGGGGAGCCATTGAGTGATTTGTTATTCAGGCAAAAAGCGTTTGGATACACGTATGAAGATGTCCAAAAATATCTACTGCCGGTCATTAACGAAGGCAAAGATCCACTGGGCAGCATGGGGAATGACATTCCGTTAGCGGTCTTATCCGATCGCCCGCAATCGCTCTTCAACTATTTCAAGCAATCCTTTGCCCAAGTTACCAACCCGCCAATCGATTCGCTTCGTGAACAGATCGTCACGTCAACGATGACATTTCTAGGTGCGGAAGGGGATTTGCTGAAACCGGATGAAACGAACAGCCGCCGCATTCAATTGGATTCACCTGTATTGACGCCAGGTCAAATGCAGCAGTTGAAAGAAAATGCCTTTCCGGAATTCAGAAGCAAAGTCATTCACACTTTATTTTCAGAAGATTTAGAGAATGGACTCGATCGCATCTGCCGTGAAGCGGAACAAGCAATCGCTGATGGTGTCAGCCTTTTGATATTATCTGACAAGGATATGGGCAAAGAAAAGGCAGCGATTCCTTCCCTGCTGGCTGCAAGCTCCCTTCATCAAGAGCTGATCCGTCATGGGAACCGTACGAAAGTGAGCATTATCGTTGAATCGGGGGAAGTAAGGGAAGTCCATCATTACGCATCCCTGATCGGGTATGGAGTGGATGCGATTTACCCGTACCTTGCTTATGAAACATATAAGCAGGCTGTATTGGAAGGCAGTTTAGCCATCAGCTACGAAGAAACGGTAAGGAAGTATGTACGATCGTTGACAGAAGGCATCGTAAAGGTGATGTCGAAAATGGGCATTTCCACGATTCAAAGTTATCGCGGCGCACAAATTTTCGAAGCGGTCGGAATCGGTGCTGATGTAATCGAACGTTATTTCAGCGGTACGGCATCGCAGCTTAGTGGGATCGATTTGGAAACGATAGCGGAAGAAGCGTTGATTCGCCATAGGAAGGCTGCAGCTGATTCGTATGATCAAACTCTTGAAAGCGGTAGTGATTTTCAATGGAGAAAAACAGGGGAACATCATGCTTTCAATCCTAAAACGATCCATACACTGCAATGGGCCTGCCGGAAAGGCGATTATAATTTATTTAAGCAATATTCAAACTTGGCGAATGAAGAGAGACTTGGTTTTTTACGGAATTTATTTTCGTTCGATCAAAAGCGCCAAAGCATTTCAATAGATGAAGTGGAATCCGTGGAATCCATCGTCAGCCGATTCAAAACGGGCGCTATGTCATTCGGTTCATTGAGTCAGGAAGCACATGAAACACTTGCGATTGCAATGAACCGTTTAGGCGGAAAAAGCAATAGCGGTGAAGGCGGGGAACACCCTAGCCGTTACCAAGTTGATGAAAACGGTGATAATCGCCGCAGCGGGATTAAACAAATTGCGTCCGGTCGTTTTGGAGTGAAAAGCCATTACCTTGTAAATGCCGATGAACTTCAAATTAAAATGGCGCAAGGTGCAAAGCCAGGTGAAGGCGGGCAGCTGCCGGGTAACAAAGTATATCCTTGGGTCGCAGAGGTCCGTGGTTCCACACCAGGTGTCGGCCTGATTTCACCGCCTCCGCATCATGATATCTATTCGATTGAAGATCTGGCACAGCTGATCCATGATTTGAAAAATGCGAATCGTGATGCCAGGATCAGCGTCAAGCTTGTATCAAAAGCAGGCGTAGGCACGATTGCAGCCGGTGTGGCCAAAGGAGCCGCGGATGTCATCGTTATCAGCGGGTATGATGGCGGAACTGGTGCTTCACCAAAAACAAGTATCAAACATACCGGTCTTCCTTGGGAGCTGGGCCTTGCCGAAGCACACCAAACACTGATGCTGAATGGCCTGCGCAGCCGTGTAGTCCTTGAAACGGACGGAAAGTTAATGACGGGGCGCGATGTAGTCATGGCAGCCATCCTTGGTGCGGAGGAGTTCGGTTTTGCTACGGCACCGCTTGTGGTCCTTGGCTGTGTCATGATGCGTGCTTGCCATTTGGATACATGTCCAGTGGGGGTAGCTACTCAAAACCCTGAGCTTCGCAGCAAATTCACTGGAGATCCGGATCATGTCGTGAATTTCATGCGCTTCATCGCTGAGGAAGTGCGGGAAACGATGGCTGAGCTTGGTTTTAGAACACTAGAGGAGATGGTTGGCCGCACTGATGTTTTACAAGTGAGCGAGCGGGCACAAAACCATTGGAAAGCGAAGCATCTGGACTTGACGACACTTCTTTTCCAACCGGAGGGAATACGTACGTATCAACTTCCTCAAAACCATAAAATCGAAGAATCCTTGGATATCCGTGAGATTTTACCTGTGGTGCAGCCTGCTTTAAAAGATCAAACCCAAGTGGATGTCAGCTTCCCGATTACAAACGTGAACCGAGTGGTCGGAACGATTGTCGGCAGTGAAGTATCCAAACGCTATGGGGAATTCGGCTTACCAGAAGATACGATCACACTTCGTTTTACGGGATCGGCGGGCCAGAGCTTCGGTGCGTTCATTCCAAAAGGGATGTCGATGTATTTGACAGGTGATGTCAATGACTACGTTGGGAAAGGCTTATCTGGCGGAAAGATCATTGTCACGGCACCTGCAGGCAATCAGATTGAGGCCGGGGACAATGTAATTGCCGGAAATATCGCATTATACGGTGCAACAAGCGGCGAGGCCTACATTAATGGCCGTGCCGGAGAACGATTTGCAGTACGGAACAGTGGAGTCAATGTCGTCGTTGAAGGAATTGGGGACCATGGCTGTGAGTATATGACAGGCGGACGCGTGGTCATTCTGGGCGACGTCGGCAAAAACTTTGCGGCAGGCATGTCAGGCGGCATCGCTTATGTACTTGCTGATGATGCAGAAGAATTCAAGGCATTATGCAATGGCGAAATGATAGAATTCGAGACGCTTGATGATATGGATGATGCCAACGAGGTAAAAGAAATGCTTTACAGCCACCTTCATTATACAGAAAGTGCCAAAGCATCGTATGTACTGGAGAACTGGGAGGATTTCGCTAAGAAATTCGTAAAGGTCATTCCGAAAGATTACAAACGGATGATGAAAAGCATCAATGAGCAGAAGCATGCAGGGTTAACGGATGAAGAAGCGGTCATGAGTGCATTTCAGGCGAATGCCGTTCAAGATAAAAAAATCACTAAACAAGCTGTGATGCAGTGAGGAAGGGGAGAGAAAGATGGGAAAAGCAACAGGATTTATGGATTACCAGCGTGAAAAGCCAAAAGACCGGAATCCTCTCACTCGTTTAAGCGACTGGAGAGAATATACAGCTCCTTTCTCTGATGAAAAGTTAAGTACACAGGGAGCGCGGTGTATGGACTGCGCCACCCCTTTCTGCCATATGGGCATGGAGCTGAACCGAGTCACCACGGGCTGTCCGATTCATAATCTGATCCCGGAGTGGAATGATTTGGTTTACCGCGGCAGATGGAAAGAAGCATTGGACCGTTTGTCGAAAACGAATAATTTTCCTGAATTCACAGGGCGCGTTTGCCCTGCCCCATGTGAAGGGTCTTGTACGGTAGCGATAAGCGATCCTGCCGTTACCATCAAGAACATTGAACGGACCATCATTGATAAAGGATTTGAAAATGGCTGGATCACGCCTCGCATCCCTGAGAGCAGGACCGGCAAGAAAATTGCCATCATCGGTTCGGGCCCGGCAGGATTGGCGAGTGCTGATCAGTTGAATCAAGCAGGTCATTCGGTCGCGGTTTATGAGCGCTCCGACCGTGCAGGCGGGCTGTTGACATACGGTATCCCGAACATGAAACTTGAAAAGGATGTCGTTGCACGCCGAATCAAATTATTGACCCAGGAAGGCATCGATTTCATTACCAATACAGAAGTGGGAAAAGATATTTCAGCCGAAGAACTGCAAAATCAATACGATGCAGTCATCCTATGCACAGGTGCCCAAAAGCAGCGTGACCTGGAAATTGAAGGTCGCGGGGCATCAGGCATTCACCTTGCAATGGATTACTTGACGACTTCGACTAAAAGCCTGTTGGACTCCAATTTTGAAGACGGCAAGTTTATAGATACTAAGGGGAAGGACGTCATCGTCATCGGCGGCGGGGATACAGGAGCTGACTGTGTCGCGACGGCCCTTCGCCAGGAATGTAAGAGCGTCGTACAATTCGGGAAGCATCCAATCCTTCCGACGTCCCGTACATCAGATAATATGTGGCCTGCCTACCCGAATGTATTTTCCCTTGAATATGCATATGAAGAAGCGGAAGCGAAATTTGGTGCAGATCCGCGTCAATATTCAATCCAAACAAAGAAAATCGTAGCCGATGAAAATGGCAATGTTAAAGAACTGCACACAATCTCCATGGAAAAAGTTAAAGGCGATGATGGAATATACATTTTCAGGGAAATTCCAGGAACTGAAAAAGTATGGCCTGCACAATTCGTTTTCATCGCAATCGGATTCGAAGGGACCGAACAGCCGCTTTTAACTCAATTCGGCGTTGAAACAGTCAATCAAAAAATTGATGCCGTCTATGGCGAATACAGAACGAATGTCGAAGGCGTTTTCGCCGCCGGAGATGCAAGAAGAGGGCAAAGCCTCATCGTTTGGGCGATCAATGAAGGCCGTGAAGTAGCACGTGAAGTGGACCGCTACTTGATGGGTTCGTCGGTATTGCCTTAATAGAAAAAAGAAGTGCCATATGGTGCTTCTTTTTTTTATTGTGGGAAAAGTGGAATTCACGAGTAAAAGGCCGAAACTCACGAGTAAATGGTCAAAATTCACGAGTAAAAGGCCGAAACTCACGAGTAAAAGGCCGAAACTCACGAGTAAGTGCACGAACTCGAAAAAGCAATCCTTCACCATTAAAGGATTGCTTTTTCGTACTATTTCAAGCGCTCGATGAAATCATTCATTTTATCCAAAGTGGTTATGTTCTGGTTGCATTTCATGCTGTCCAGGCAAATATAATTCCCTTTTTTTATGAATGTCCCTTGGACGGTTCCTTTTGTTTCGGACATGAACATCCCTATTTCTTCAAAGCGACTGCAAATGGCACAGATTCCTTTTTTGTTGGTTGGTTTAATGGTTCCGTGCAATCCTGTGAGTTTATTATGATGGTGTGCAATGATGAATTTCTTTCCGGAACCGACATCATCCCATCCCAAGTATGAAATCTCTCTCAAATCGATGTTTTCCAACAAAGGGGCTTTTAATTTCTTTGCTTTCGGAAATAATTTTTTTATCGTTTTTTCGGTTACTTCTTTAAATGGGATCACAAATGGCTTTACCTGTAAGAGAAAGACTTCGGCCTGTGCGGGATCTTTAATGGTATCCACTGGATCCAGCAGTTGTTTTTGCTCTTCGCTCAAGTCATTGAATAAGCTTAAAACCCTTTCTTTTGCGACTGTTTTCAGGGTGTGGATCACATCCTTATCGTTGGCGGTCGCGTGTCCATTTATGAGAATCTGTGTTTGGGATTTAATGAAGTTATACTGCTCGCTTCTGATAAAAGGTTCCATTTTCTTCACTCCTGTTTCTGCAAGTGTACCGTTTTTCTTTACTTTACATAAATTGCATTTGCTTTAAAAGGGGGAAAACGACTAAGAAACATACTCGGCATACAAATAGCACTGATATCATTATCAGTGCTACACATGCAATCCTATTTGGAATAAACGATTTTCTTGATGGTTTCCGCGGAGAGAAAATATTCCTCGGCTAATTGGCGGATGCTATGCCCGTCTTTGAATGCATATTTGATAGAGGCATTTCGGTCATCGATCAATTCCCTTGATCCCGAACAGGTTCCCCATTTGTTATGAGCCTTTTCAGGTTTAGGGATATATATGGTTTCGCCTTGCACATACTTTTGGATTTCAACGATCAGCTTTTCAGGCAAAACGGCCGTCGCTTTTACATATTTCATTTCTGCCAGCCCCTTATTCTTTTTTAAGAATGAAATAAGGTGCAAAGCCAAATATTAGAAATGATAAGTCGGGCGATTAAGTTTAGCTTAATTTAACCCCATGCAAAGTATCGCCTCCAATACTAGGCTTTGCATGAGACGCTGCAGAAGGTGGCATTAATATTCTTATTGCCATCTTTACACCTCCCCTTTATGTCCCTAAAGAACACGTATTGTCATTATTATAAAATATATATGGGTGGTTGCCAAACTTTTTCCAATGTATGACGGGCTGATTGTTTGAAAATGAGCTGTGTACATGAAATAATTTGAACTGTAACCAAACTAACCATTATGGGAGCTGACTTTATGAAAGTATTCGTAGTTGGGGCAAATGGGCAGATCGGTAAACACCTGGTAGATTTATTAAAAGATAGCCCGGATCATAGTGTAAGGGCAATGATTCGTAAAGAAGAACAAAGGCAACATTTTGAGAAAAATGGAATCGAATCTGCAGTCGTCAGCTTAACGGGTTCGGTGGATGAGATTGCGAATGCGGCAAAAGGCTGTGATGCCATCGTATTTACAGCGGGATCCGGAGGAAGCACCGGAGCTGATCAAACGCTGTTGATTGATCTGGATGGTGCTGTAAAAACGATTGAAGCGGCAGAAAATTTGGGAATCGACCGATTCATCATGGTGAGTGCTTTTCAGGCCAATAATCGCGAAAACTGGAATGAAGCCATCAAACCGTATTATGTGGCCAAGCACTATTCGGATAGGGCATTGTTACATAGCGATTTAATATTTACCATCATTCGGCCTGGCGGACTAGTGAACGAACCGGGAACGGGCAAAGTGACTGCCGCTGAAGAATTGGAAAGGGGTTCGATTTCACGGGAAGATGTGGCTCGAACGATTTTTGCGTCATTGACCGAGGAGAATACCTACAAGCGTTCTTTCGATTTAATCTCTGGGGATACTGTGATTGCGGAAGCATTGAGGAATATTTAACGGACAAATGGAGGCAGGGCCACTCAGGGGCGAGTGAGCTCTGCTATTCAATTCCTTCAATTTGCTTGATGACCTTCGCTGGGTTTCCAGCGACAACAACGCCATCAGGAACATCTTTTGTTACGACGGCCCCTGAGGCGACGACGGAATGACTCCCAATTGTAACGCCAGGATTGATGATGGCCCTTCCGCCAATCCATACATGATCCCCTATCGTAACCGGCTTTCCATATTCCACTCCAGAACAGCGTTCGAAGGGATCCAGCGGATGTGTGGCAGTATAGATATGCACTCCGGGAGCCAACATGCAGTCCCTGCCGATTTTCACCTCACAAACATCCAAAATGACACAATCGAAATTGGCATAAAAGTTTTCCCCGACAGTAATGTTATATCCATAGTCACAGCGAAAAGTGGGTTCAATATATATATTTGTTCCAATGGAACCGAAAAGCTGTTTCAGCAGTGAGGTTCGTTCATCACCTTCGTTTTCGGTTGTCTGATTGTATAACCGGGTTAACCTTCTCGCATTTTCCCTCTCCCTTATTAATTCCGGATCAGCAGCCATATAGGGTTCCCCGTTCACCATCTTTTCTTTTTCAGTAATCATATTTCCTTCTCCTTTTTTCTTGTATTTATATAGATATTTATATAGAATTAATAAATATCTGAATATTAAAACATTTTATTCGCAAAATAAATTGCAGTACTTTTTACTCAAATTTTCTGCTGATTCTAAATGCCTCACTCATTTTCATAAAAAGAAGTAAGAAAAGAAAGATTTTTCCGAATAATTAGTGAAATAGTTTTGACAAACGTTCCATCGGATTTTATAGTTAGGAGAGTTATGTATAATTCATAGTTTCATGTAAGTACATGTTAACAGATAAGTAGAATAGACAGAAGTTCATTTAACCTTTATCGGAAATTGATGGACAACTCTTTTCTTCGTTTAAGAGAATCAAAACAATGGAGGCCTCATTATGTCACAGAAAGCACCACTCTCTTTTATTATTGTTACAGGATTAATGCTTTTCGCTTTATTCTTTGGTGCAGGAAACTTAATTTTCCCTGCCATGCTCGGTCAGTCAGCTGGGACCAATTTATGGTCGGCTAGTTTAGGATTCATCATTACTGGGGTTGGATTGCCATTCATTACAATATTGGCATTTGGTTTTTCAGGCAAAAGTGATGTCCAATCGCTTGCGAGCAGGGCACACCCGATGTTCGGCATCATTTTCACGGTCGTTCTTTATTTATCATTGGGACCGCTTTTCGCTCTTCCGAGAACGGGGAGTGTATCTTACGAAATAGGGATTAAACCTTTCCTTTCCAATGATGTCGGTTTTTTACCATTGCTGGTATTCACGATCATATACTTTGGAGTTGCCTGTTTATTATCGATCAATCCATCAAAAATGCTGGATGTTGTCGGCAAAATATTAACACCGCTATTATTGATTTTCATCGGGATCCTCATTGTAGTCGCAATTATTAACCCAATGGGTGAAATCCAGTCACCATCGGCAAATTATTCAGATAATTCTTTCTTTAAGGGATTTAAAGAAGGATATTTGACAATGGATACACTGGCTGGATTTGCTTTTGGGATCATTATCATTAATGTAATCAAAGATAAGGGAATCACTTCAAGAAAAGAAGTGTTAGGCTTCTGCATGAAAGCCGGCTTAATAGCCGCTTCTTTGTTGGTGATCGTTTATACGGCCTTGACTTATGTCGGGGCGACAAGTGTGGAAAAACTGGGTCACCTGGATAATGGCGGAGACGTTTTGGCTCAAGCCTCACATCATTTTTTCGGACCGGCCGGTGCAGTGTTGTTGGGATTGATTGTGATCGCAGCATGCCTAACTACAAGCATTGGGTTGATAACGGCTTGTTCTACGTACTTCAATAAATTACTGCCTGTTATTTCGTATAAATCATTTGTCGTCATCTTCTCCGTTTTTAGTGCGGCTGTTGCCAATGTAGGTTTGACCAAGCTCATTTCTATTACGGTGCCTGTGTTAACGGTGCTTTACCCCGTGGCGATCGTTTTGATTGTGCTAACGTTCTTCCATTCCTTTTTCAAAGGGAAATCGGAGGTTTACTTAGTAAGCTTGTTATTAACGGCCATCATCAGCATCATTGATGGATTAATGGCATCAGGGATTAAAATGGAAACTGTTTCGGATCTTTTCAAACAATACCTTCCACTATATAGTGTAGGGGTAGGGTGGGTGATTCCTGCCATAATCGGCGGTTTATTGGGCTATATGATAAGCCTGATGAAAAGGGACCCTGAGGAAGCCTATTAAGGTCTTCATTAACTATATGAGAATGAACTTGAAATCATGAAAGGTGCTGTCTTGATGACAGCTATTCAGACGGTAGGCAAACTCAATAATAATTGAGTTTGCCTACCGTTTTTTTGAGGGTCTGTTGATTGGAACGTAGGGCACTCGCTTTCCGCGGGCGGCCCTCGGCGCCTTTGCACCTGTGGGTCTCCCTTTGATGTGCTTTTCCCGCAGAAGTCTCGCACACCCGTTCCATTCAACTGAACGTTTTTTTCTACAAACTGGAGCTGTCTTGATGACAGCTCTTTTCCTTAGTGTTTGTTTTTAATGGGAAAGAGCCTTAAAATGTTCAGAAAGGGGTGTAGGAACAAAATGATTAATCGATTACCAATAGAAATCGCAAATATATTACAAGCAAGCAAAAAGAATCCTGCTCAATTTGAGGAATTGATAAGGAGCGGCGGATATCTGCCTCCCGAGATGGAGTTGATGATAGATGCCATTACGGCCTTGAGCATGGGGAAGAATATCCTTTTGAAGGGTCCGACAGGGGCTGGAAAGACAAAGTTTGCCGAGACATTATCGAATTTATTCAACCAGCCAATGTTCAGTGTCAACTGCTCAGTCGACTTGGATGCCGAAAGCTTATTGGGCTTCAAGACGTTGGCTTATAAAGATGAAAAACAGGTGATAGAATTCGTACCTGGGCCTGTGCTCAATTCGATGACTCACGGTCATTTCCTATATATAGATGAAATCAACATGGCGAAGCCGGAAACACTGCCGCTTATCAATGGGGTGCTTGATTACAGAAGGACGATAACGAATCCGTTCACGAATGAAGTCATCACTGCAAAAGATGGCTTTAATGTAATTGCTGCAATCAATGAAGGGTATGTCGGTACAGTGCCACTGAATGAAGCGCTAAAAAATAGGTTTGTCGTCATTGAAGTTCCTTATATCGAAGGGGAGCAGTTAAAGCAATTGATAGAAACCAATACAAAGCTAAAGGATCCAAGAAGCATTGAATTGTTCGTTAAACTGTCGAGTGATTTGATAAAAGCCGTGAATCAAGGGAAAGTGGCTGAAGATGCGGCATCGATCAGGGCTTTGCTCGATGCTTGCGATCTGAGTGTATTGATCCCGCCGAAACGGGCAATTCTCCGTTCCGTTGTGGATAAGTTGGACGAGGAACGGGAGCGTGAGTTTGTGAAGAACTTGGCTGACACATTATTCTAACTAGGAGAATGCCTCATGAAGTATATCCGATTCAATGATTCAATAATTGATACGGCCCTTTTTTTACAGCTGCAGGATCTCTCGACTGTCTTATCCGGCATTCCTGAGCTGGAATTCGAATACAATTATGGCTCTTTCATTGATCTGATCGAGTATAAGGTAACAGCCAGCCATTTTTGGGAAAACGGAAATAAGGAAGTGAAGGAAGCCGGGCTGAAAACAGACGTGCTCCTTAGGACGATAGGTACGCTGCATCATTCAACAATCCAGAGCATGAAGGAGTACCAGGACATCATCGGGGAAAGTTCGCTTCCGAAGTTTGCAGCCCAATTATTCGCTATATTGGAAGACTTGCGGTTGGAAGAATTGGTGAAGAAAGAAAGGCCAGGCACGAAAAAATGGTTTTCGGTAAGGAGGGCTTACCTTAAACAATATTTCGAAAGCCAATTAGCAACGAATATCACAAGAAGTTTTGCACTGGATGAATTATACTGCCTCATATATTTACTGCTTCAATCCGACAGGCCGGACCCGATTTTCCCCAGGGCCAATGTACGGCAGCTGGAAGAACTGGAGAAAATCAAACCTTTCATCCATTCGGTCTTTGAAGCCACTAACACCAGTGATATCACGAGGATTTGTGAGCAAATCGTATTTCGTGTGAACGATGAGTACAAGGATACGATGAATGAATATTTCATCTTCCCAATTGCAAATGTGGAGAAGTATACAGCAAATACCTTATTTGATGAACTGACTAGAAATGATGATCTGTTGAACGATGATACAGAAGATGTAGACGAAGAAAAAAGTGAGTTTATTGATGAAAAGTTCTCGACTTGGCATCGAGAGAATAAGAACGGCGAGAATAATTCGACCTTTCTTCAATTTGAATTGGAGCAAGGAACGAAAACAAGTCTGATGGGCGGAGGTGCGCGTGAAGCGGAAGATGCCGACCAAGCACTGGCTTCGATTCAGGGCTCATCAGGGGAAAGTCAACAAAAGGAATACAATCAGCAGGAAACGCTAGAGAAGAAACAAACGAATATTGGCAAAAGTGGTGAACATCCATTTGGTGAAGAAAATAAAGACGTCGTTCAGGTAATTAAAGAAGCCAAAATACCAACACTTACTGAGGAGAAGCGCTATCGTGAGTTTGTTGCCGATATCGAACCGTTTAAGAGAAAACTCTCCAGTACAATTGAAAAGACATTGGAAAATAAAAAGAATGCACCAAGAAAAGATTTGGTTTTTGGTCGTTTATCGAAGAAATTACTGCCGCTTGTACTTGAAGAAAATCCAAGGGTTTTTTATAAAAAGAACCAGGATTCAAATGAAATGGATGCCGTATTCACATTGCTTATCGATTGCTCGGCTTCAATGCATAACAAGATGGATGAAACGAAACGGGGGGTCGTCCTGTTTCATGAAGTGCTGAAAAAATTAAGGATCCCCCACTCGATCGTAGGTTTTTGGGAAGATGCAAATGAAGTGAGAGAAGGATATCAGCCGAATTACTTCCATGTAATCCAGTCCCATTCCGATTCTTTTTATCTGAATTCAGGAGCGAAAATCATGCAGCTTGAACCGGAGGAAGACAACCGGGACGGATACAGTATCAGGGTGGCCACAATGGAATTGGAAAAGAGACGTGAAAAAAACCGTTTCTTGCTCGTATTTTCCGATGGTGAGCCGGCAGCTGCCGATTATGATCAAAATGGAATAGTCGATACACATCTGGCCGTATCAGAAGCAAGGAAAAAAGGAATAGAAGTCATAGGCCTGTTTTTAGCGGATGGCAGCGTAGATGAAATTGAAGAAATGACGATGAAAAACATCTATGGCAAAGAACGGTTAATGATTCCGAGTGTAGCTGAATTACCCGAACAATTTACACCGCTGTTAAAAAAACTACTGCTTAAGTCGATTTGATATGAAACATACTAATAATGAAATTGGAAGTTATGATAGATCCTGATTGATAAATTGATAAACGCAGTAGGATTCAGATTTGGATCTTACTGTGTTTTTTTGTTTGTCATGCCAGTTCTTCGCAGTAAGTGAATGATTTCTTTGACGGGATTGGGGTAAACCATAGATGAGGAAGTGATCATTTTGATGAATTTAGTGTTTATGCTACTTTATTTTATAATTATTGTTCTTGTTATTGAAATATCGGTTACCTTGCTGAAATTGACTGGATTAAAAAGCACTGTAGCCAGATTTCAGGTTATCTCCATGCTTACAGGTACTGGTTTTACAACTGACGAGTCAAAATCCATTATTGATCATCCCGTTCGAAGGAAAATAAGCATGTTTTTAATTTTATTTGGTGCCTTCTCACTTGCTGTCATCATTTCATCGATTAGTACATTGCTTACAGATGACCTTCGTTTGATGGAGTTAAGCATCATTATTGGAATATTGGTGGTTTTAGCCATTTTTGTGAAAACTCCGTTCCTGAATAATAGAATATCGAATAAGATGCGCAGTGAGATGTACAATCATTATGAATTATGGGAACATCCGATAGAAGAGGTCCTATTTTTAGAAGATGAAGACGTGGTCATGGAGATTGATATTTATGAGGACTCCGAATTCATTGATGTCAAAGTGTTTGATGTCATACCACATGGAGCGGACATCAATATTTTATTTATTGAAAGCGGAGAAGTGAAAATCAGGAAAGAGTTATATGAGTATAAAATTAAATTAGGGGATAATCTCTTTTTATATGGAAATAAAAAGGAGATAGAAGACACATTTTCAAAAGAAATCGAAGTGATGAAGAAGAAAAAAAGTACACCGGAATGAAAAAAATCCCTGCCTTAATATAAGGCGGGGATTTTTTGGTGATGGGCTTCATTAATGTTTTTTATTCGGTAATTTCTGCGCGGGGTTGCCGTTACCTTGGCGGCGAAAATTGCCTTCTTCCTTTTTTTGCTGCTCTTGAATGCTCTCAACAAATTCCTTTGAACTTTTCATGGAATGGACCTCCTCCGTTATTTTCTTCTTTACTATAACCAAAAGAGGTGAAATTCATGAGTATGGAAGGGGATATTCTTCGCTTATCAACAAGGCTTCGATCAATGCAATTGCTCCAGGACCGGTTAACACAGAGTTGTTTATGTAGGGCCGCAAATTGAAGGGATGAAAAAAATGAATGCCTCCGGACGTTTAGGTGAAACGAATGACATTGCCAATGTGGTTTCATTTTTAGTGAGTAAACAAACCCAATGGGTTACGGGTCAGACGAGTAGGGTAACTGGCGTTTAATTTAAATTGCTTGTCATTCAATTAATTAAAGCAACGTAATGATGAAAGTTGCTCTAGTATTTCTTTCATTTGAATTTAACCATTCCATTGAATTGTTTGAGCGATGATAAGAAAGCGCCAGATAAGAGGAACCGGATAAAAAACAAGGGCAGGTAAAAGTGGATCCATTTTTGCCAGGCGACTCCTGCTAATGCAATGGTGGCCATGAAATTGAATACTATTTAAATATCGTTATCTAATGTTAGAATACATAACATTTGAATATTTTGAATATTGACAAAAATAAGGGCGGTAACTATAATAATCAATAATAATATCCATGAATAAACGTTTATTGGGGTTTTGCCTATGGAACGGACAACTGCTGTCCGAGAATTATGTGAGATGCATACTCACTTACTGGACAAGGATATTCAAACTCTTGAAAACTTGTCTGCGAATTTATCGTTGATAGCCAATTTGAATAAAGCGAATGTCTTTATTGATTGTCCGGTGCTTGAAGGGAAGCATGCCATAGTCGTGGCAGAGGCAAGCGCACATTCCGTAAAATCGGTTTACGATCATCCGGTTGTCGGGAAATTTGCCTATGAGGCTTTTGAGCCGGCAGTATTTTATGTATTGCGGACCGGAAAGGACATGTTTGTGAATCGCGCATTGACTCAAGAGGGAGCGATGGTGGAGCAAAGTGTCGTTCCGGTCAAGGGGGAATGCAATCGGGTCATAGCCGTTTTGATCATGGAGAAGGTGATTCAAGAAGAACCTGAAACGTTTAATCAGTTTGGAAAGCAAGATCAACAAAATTCCTTAGTTCCCGAATTTATCGAAGAGTCCATTTTCCTGATTAATAGCCAGAACCGACTTGTCTATACGAATCCCGCCGCCATTAATTTAGTAACGGAAATATGTTTGACCGACTGTGTGTTAGGGGACTCCATTTTAAATTATTTTCCAGGCTTTGCAGATGTTCTTGCTTCAAAAGAAGAGATTTTAATGATGGAACTGAACATTGGTAAAAAGATTTTCCAAATAAGGAAGTTCCATTTAGGCAACAAGAATGCCAATGAAACGTTCATCATCATCCGGGATCTGACTGAACTGCGGGATAAAGAGAGAGAGCTGATTAGCAAGTCAGTAGCCATTCGTGAAATTCATCATAGGGTGAAGAATAATTTGCAGACTGTTGCCAGTTTACTTCGGCTGCAAATGAGGATAGGGGCCCCAGAAGAAAGCAAGCCCCATTTATTGGTCAGTTTGAACCGGGTGTTAAGCATATCGTCGGTTTATGAAATCATTTTGGCAAGCAGCCATGTCGACCACGTGGATTTATTGGAGCTCATTAAGAAAATAGGAGATATGATTGTTTGTACGGAGGATCATGCCCGTAATGTCATAAGCATTGAATATTCGGGGGAGCTTCATTCCATTGATTCCGACATCGGCATTTCCGTCGCGCTGGTGGTGAATGAGCTCATTCATAATTGTGTGAAGCATGCTTTCATGGAAGGGACGGATGGGAAGATTACCGTATGCTTTCACAAGGATGGTCCTGAATTGGAGATTCAAGTTAAGGATGATGGCATCGGATATTCGCCGGCAGTGAAACCTTCTTTGGGTCTGGATATCATCCGTATGACAGTGGAAAATGATTTGGAAGGGGAGTTTTCTATTCGCCAGATTAAAGGTGGTACCCTGGCTTCTGTAAGATTTCCATACAAGAGGTAGGTGGGAGACGTGGTCAAGAGGATTTTGGTCGTGGAAGATGAATCGATCGTTCTCCTTGATATAACGATTATGCTCAAGGATGCAGGCTTCGATGTGGTTGGACATGCACGTGACGGCGAGAAGGCGATTGAATTGGCACATGCACTGCAGCCGGATCTCGTTTTGATGGACATAAAAATGCCTAAAATGAATGGGCTTAAGGCTAGCGAGGTGATTTCCAATACCTTTCAGATACCGGTCCTGCTTTTAACTGCATTCAGCCAGCGTGAATATATCGACGAGGCGAAACGGGCAAATATCGTAGGATATCTTGTAAAGCCAATAACGGAGGCGGATTTGATTCCGGCAGTGGAGATAGCTTTACTGCAAGCAGCCAATGCAAAAAAGTATCAGGAACGAAATGCCCAATTGGATGAAACGCTCACAAATCGTAAAGTCATTGAAAAGGCAAAAGGAATTATCATGAAAAGGAAGAATGTATCGGAAGAAACCGCTTACAAAAAACTGAGAAAGCTTAGCATGGATAAGCAGCTTTCCATGGAGACAGTGGCACGCCTAATCGTTACAAAGGATCAAAAACAAGTAAATAGATGAAGCAATGGCGCTTTGATGGACCAAATTGGTTGTAGGTAGGCAATTCTACTGAAATAACCAAAGTTTGGGCTATAAGAGGCGTCTTTTTTTATACCCTTTTTTAAAGTCGATAGGCCAAATCAAATCGTAATTCAGGGGGAATATGTATGGAGATGGTAGGTAAATTCGTTATTTATATCATTATGGTGTGTGCCGTTGTCGGTGCAATGGCATCGATTAAAGACAGTGAGCAAGGCTTGGGCAAACAGTTCATGGAAGGTTTGCATACGGTTGGCCATATATTTATCCCGGCAGCTGGAATCATGGCCTCGATCCCTTATTTATCATGGTTCATCGATACAGTATGCGGCCCGATCTTCGCAGCGATCGGTGCAGATCCCGCACTCGCTGCAACAACGATTTTGGCAACGGATATGGGCGGCTATCAATTGGCGGCCGAGCTGCAGGAATCATATGAAGGCTGGATCATGGCGATGATTATCGGATTCATGTCTGGAGCAACGATTGTATTCTCGATTCCAATGGGGCTTGCCATGCTAGAGAAGCGTGATCATAAATACATGGCACTTGGTGTCATGTCAGGGATCCTGACGATTCCCATTGGCGCCTTTATCTCAAGCGTGCTAGTGGTGGCAACGAATTCGAAAATTCGCGAAGTGATTTCCACGAATGCGAATTCTACACACGAATTCGCGTTGAGCTATTTGAAAATTGCCTTGAATCTTTCTCCACTTCTTATTTTTGTGGTGCTGCTTGCGTTAGGTCTTTATTTCCTGCCGGATTTGATGATCAAAGGGTTCATGTGGTTTGGGAAAATATTGGATGCCGCGATTAAACTTGTACTCGTGTTTTCAATCGTGGAGATTTTCACCGGACTGTTTTCCAATGTATTTGGCGCTTGGGGGTTCCATCCCATCATGGCCGATAAGGCAGACCAGTTCCGTGCCCTGGAAACGGCAGGGTATATCGGGATTATGCTGGCAGGTGCTTTTCCAATGATTTACTTGATTCAAAAATATGCAGGCAGGCCGCTTGAAGTGATGGGCGGGAAAATCGGATTGAGCAAAGCGGGGAGTGCAGGGATTTTAGCCACGGTAGCCAATATATTGGCGATGTTCAAACTTGTTAAAGATATGCCTCCGAAGGATAAGGTCATAAACATTTCCTTCGCTGTGTGTGCGGCTTTCCTATTAGGCGATCATTTATCTTTCACTGCCAACTTTCAGCCATCCTTAATTTTACCCGTCATAGTAGGCAAGCTATCTGCCGGCGCTATTGGAATCGGTCTTGCTTACTGGCTGTCCGTTCCGAAAGCTTTGGAATTGGAGGAAAAAGATCGTGCAGCGGGAGTCATCGGCATAAATGAATATAAAACGAATAACCAGGAAGAAGATAGCGATGAAATCCAAGTGGTGTAAAACTGAGGTGTGAATTTAATGAATGAACAGACGGAACGAATCATCAGTGCAGGAATCGATATTGGCACTAGTACGACGAAACTTGTTATTAGCGAGCTTTCGCTTAGGAATGTGGCGGGTGGCGGACAGGTGCCAAAAATAGAAATTACCGATAAGAAAATTCTGTATCGAAGTCCCATTTTCAAGACCCCGCTTTTATCCGATACGGTAATTGATATACCTGCTGTTCAAAGTATGGTGGAAAGTGAATACCATCAAGCCGGGATCACGATGGAAAACATACAAACAGGGGCCGTCATCATCACAGGTGAAACGGCAACCAAACAAAATGCAGAAGAAATGGTATACCGGTTATCCAAAGCGGCAGGGGAATTCCTTGTAGCGGCAGCTGGTCCGGATTTGGAGGGAATCATTGCCGCAAAGGGATCTGGTGCCTATCAACATTCGATTGAGACAGGAAAGACTATAGCGAATATAGATATTGGCGGGGGAACGGCGAATATTGCCGTATACCGTTCTGGTATGCTTTGCGGAACTTGCACACTGCATATAGGAGGCCGTTTGGTGGAATGGGAGGGAGCGAAGGTGAAGGTTGCTCCTTCAATAGGAAAATGGCTGAAATCAAAAGGGTATTCACCTTTGAATGTTGATGGGGTAATCATCGCAAATGAAATGTCTAAGGTGCTTTCGAGGTTTTTGGCTGGTTCATTCACAAAAGAAGATGAACTTCTATTAGTGGGGAAGGAGCCATCTTGGACAGGACGAATAGATGTGTTGATGTTCTCGGGAGGTGTCAGTGATTGCATCTATCATGAAGAACGGGAAGACAAAAGCTTTCAGGATATCGGCATGATGCTTGCAACCTCTATAAAGGAAAATGAAGTATTGGCTGCATGGGAGTGGGAACAGCCCGTTGAAACGGTTCGGGCGACTGTTCTAGGAGCAGGCACGCATACAACTGAAATCAGCGGTGCTACCATCGAGGTGAATGATTCTCATCTGCCAGTCCGTAATATCCCAGTCTACCGCATCGATTTTCAAGGCGTGCTGGATGATGGAACCGGGACAATGGCACAATCGGTTCAGGATGCGATAACGATATACGATCCACTAAAGGAAGGACTGAATTTTGCCTTTTATTTAACGAATTTACCTTATCTATCTTTTCGGGACATACAGCAGCTCGCAGCCGAATTTACCGAGGCTTTGATGCAAAAACCGAATCAGCAGCAACCTCTGATAATTGTGATGGACAGTGATTATGGGAAGGTGCTTGGTCAAACATTTCTAGCGAACCGACCAGATTTGCCGGTCATCTGCATTGATCAGACACAAGTGGAACATGGGGATTATTTAGATATAGGAAGGCTGCTGCGGACAGGGGTCGTTCCGGTTGTCGTAAAAACACTGACCTTCCACAACTAAGAAACGGAGGATTATACGATGAAATTATCTACTCAATACTTTGGGGAAATCCATCAATTCAAATCGTTGAAAGAAGTCTTGGCCAAAGCGAATGAAGAGAAATCAGGAGATAGGCTTGCGGGAATTGCGGCGGATTCTGTCCAAGAGCGGATTGCGGCGAAAGCTGTGCTTAGCGAATTGACTTTGGCGGACATTAGGAATTATCCCTTACTCTCCCCGGAAGAGGATGAAGTGTCACGGATCATAGATGGTCTCATCAATGGAACCATCTATCAATCTGTGAAGAATTGGAGCGTTGCCGAGCTTCGTGAATATATTTTGAGTGACGAAACGACAGGTGACGATTTAAAGCGAATAAGCAGGGGGCTGAATAGTGAAATGATTGCTGCGGCAGCCAAGATCATGTCGAACCTTGACCTTATCCATGCTGCCAATAAAATCGAAGTGCTCACAAAGAATAATAGTACGATTGGATACAAGGGAACGCTTGCCTCGCGCCTTCAGCCTAACCACCCGACTGACAATGTGGATGGCATGCTCGCATCTTTGAAAGAAGGTCTCTCCTATGGAATCGGGGATGCCCTCATTGGAATCAACCCTGTTGATGATTCAGTCGAAAGCGTAAAGCGGCTGCTTCATGCGACACAGGACGTAATCCAGAAGTGGAATATCCCGACCCAAAATTGTGTACTTGCGCATGTGACCACTCAAATGAAGGCAGTACAGCAGGGTGCACCTGCTGATATGATCTTTCAAAGCATAGCCGGAACGGAAGCGGCCAATCGTTCTTTTGGAATTGACGTTCAATTGCTCGAAGAAGCCAACGAGGTGGCAAAGGCTCATGGGACCGGCACAGGTCCGCAGCATCTTTATTTTGAAACGGGGCAAGGCTCCGAGTTATCGGCGGAAGCGCATTTCGGAATCGATCAGGTGACGCTTGAAGCCAGAAACTATGGGTTTGCCCGCTATTTTGATCCGTACATTGTCAATACGGTCGTCGGATTCATCGGACCTGAATATCTATATAACAGCAAGCAGGTCATCCGCGCCGGGTTGGAAGATCATTTCATGGGAAAAATGCATGGTCTGCCGATGGGAGTGGATATTTGCTATACGAATCATATGAAGGCGGATCAGAATGATATCGAAGACCTGGGTGTACTTTTAACGGCGGCTGGTGTGAATTTCATCATCGCAACTCCGATGGGGGATGACTGCATGTTAAACTATCAGTCTTTGAGTTATCACGATATAGCGACATTGAGACAAACGATGGATAAGCGGCCAGCCCCATTATATGAAGCTTGGCTGGAGAAGATGGGGATTCTGGAAAACGGCAAGTTAACGATGCGTGCCGGTGATCCAACTATATTTAACCATTAGGAGTGGATGATATGGGAATGAAAGATCCGAATAATAAAGAAGAATTGGATGCCTTGATAGCGAAAACCCCTGCCCGGATAGGGATAGGCAGATCGGGTACACGTCCTAAAACGGATTCTTGGCTGAAATTCCGTTTTGACCATGCGGCGGCCGTTGATGCTGTATATGGTGAAGTGAGTGAAACTCTATTGAAACGCTTGGATTTATTCAAGGTGAAAACGAAGGCCGATGATAAGGAAGTCTATTTACGGCGTCCGGATTATGGCAGGAAGCTGTCGGACGAAGCAAAGCGAATGATCGAAGCCAAATGCATAAAGGGCCCAACGGTCCAAATCATCATTTCCGATGGCTTAAGTGCCAAGGCGATCGAAGAGAATGTGGAGGACGTCTATTTATCTTTCAGACAATCTTTGGCAGCGGCAAAATTGGATGCAGGTACACCGTTCTATATTGAAAAGGGCCGGGTTGCCGTGATGGATGATATTGGAGAAATCCTTAGGCCTGAGGTCATTGTCCTGTTGATCGGCGAACGGCCCGGTCTTGTCAGTGCTGAATCATTAAGCGCTTATATTTGCTATAAACCTTGTTTGGGCATAATCGAAGCAGAGAGGATGGTCATTTCCAACATTCATAAAGGCGGCATCCCGCCCGTTGAAGCGGGTGCACATCTTGGCACGGTCATTCAAAAGATCCTTAAATACCAAGCGAGCGGCATGTCACTCGTGAAGAAAGAACATGAAGAAGAAAAGAGTGAAAAATTCGGTTGAACCCCTAGTGTCTAAAAAAGGAAGTTCGGATGGTCTCTTTCCTGACGATCATTAAGACTAGGTCGTTGATTTCCTCTCCAGGCACTCGCTTTATATGTTTTTTTATTGTTTTATGAATCCGTTATTGGATGGAAGAAATATGCGACACACCTGCCGAAAAGCTGGCTAGCTGAGACCCCACAGGCGCTTGCGCCGAGGAGGCTTGGCAGACAGTCGGCGGAAAGGGAGCGGATTTCTGAAATCAATCGGAACGTTTTTAAAATAAAAAACACCCCGTAAATGTTAGTTTGGTGTCTATCATTTACGGGGCAGTTCGAATTTGTCTAAGTCTGGGAGGAGCAAATCGTTCCTCTATTTACTTGTCCCTAAATTCCACAATCCAAACGGGTTGTAGAAGGGATGGTCTTCTTCATATCTAAAGTCCTGAAGGCCTGTCAATATAAAGTCGGGGGCATCTTGTTGTATGCTAAAGGTTTCGCCAGTTGTAAAGAGAGGCCGTTCACCTAGATGGTAATAATTAAATGTGTTA
The DNA here is from genome assembly GCF_033141925.1 of Peribacillus sp. CSMR9. Taxonomy (NCBI): domain Bacteria; kingdom Bacillati; phylum Bacillota; class Bacilli; order Caryophanales; family Bacillaceae; genus Peribacillus; species Peribacillus sp. CSMR9. The sequence continues at coordinate 48,455 of NZ_JAOPHO010000015.1, read as the reverse complement.
AGTAAAGAAGCCGCCTCTTTCGGACTCATTGTGTTAAGTGTCACGGCATCTGGAAGCCCAAAGGCTTTCATTCCGAATGAACAATAATAATCTTCCTCTCCGATGATCGTGGCAAAATGGGCATATACCGAGAGAATATCGGGGCTTTGATGAAGCTTTTGCCAATCTTCCTTAGAATGGGCAATGCCAGCTGTTTCTATTTTCACTGCCATTCCGCCTGCCCTAAGGATTGCCGCCCCAGCATCGATCAAGTCCGTAACATTTCCGGTATCGGCTATTATATAAACGGTAAAGGTATGTTCATTAATTTCCGCTAATAATCTCTCTGAAAAGGCATCTTTACTGGCGTAAGAAAAGGTCTCTTTTAAAGTGGGTTCATAATCCTGGATTTCTGCCTGAAAAGTTATGTTCTTATCCTTGTTATGAAAAATATTCCCTGCTAACAGGTACCCTTCGCTTTGGGAAGCGACCGTTTGAATCAATTCTGCCCGGTCCTTCCACTTTCCGGGTATCCCGATGATGATTTGGTTTTCCGTCATGAATCATCTCTCCTTTCCGATCAATTCATACTATACCACTCTTGATGTCACCATAGCATTTTATAATATATAGCGCCAACCCGCTGAGTTAATGCGAGTGAGGGATGTACAGGACTTTTTCAAACTTATACAATTGATGTATAATATAATCTAGTAAACGTATAGCCTATCTTCAAAGGAATTTCCGTAATTGGTTTTCTCGTGGGGCAGTATCTTAATAATCTAATCGGTATATTCAATGATGAAAGAGAGTGGAATATAATGGGTCGTAAGTGGAATAACATTAAAGAAAAAAAAGCGTCAAAAGATGCAAATACAAGTCGGATTTATGCTAAGTTCGGACGGGAAATATATGTAGTGGCGAAACAAGGTGAACCAGATCCGGAATCCAACCAGGCATTAAGGGTCGTACTTGAGCGTGCGAAAACGTACAATGTTCCCAGAGCGATCATTGACCGTGCGATTGAAAAGGCTAAAGGCGGTTCGGAAGAAAGCTATGACGAACTTCGTTATGAAGGATTCGGTCCAAATGGATCAATGGTCATCGTGGATGCATTGACAAACAATGTGAACCGGACGGCATCTGATGTACGTGCCGCATTCGGGAAAAATGGCGGGAATATGGGTGTCAGCGGTTCTGTTGCTTATATGTTCGATGCAACGGCTGTCATCGGGATTGAAGGTAAAACGGCTGATGATGTGCTTGAACTGTTAATGGAAGCGGATGTTGATGTACGTGACATCATTGAAGAAGAAGAAGCGGTCATCGTTTATGCTGAACCTGAACAATTCCATGCTGTGCAACAAGCATTCAAGGATGCGGGAATCACCGATTTTACAGTGGCAGAGCTGACGATGCTTGCACAAAATGACCTAACCCTTCCAGAAGATGCACAGGTACAATTCGAAAAGATGATTGATGCATTGGAAGATTTGGAAGATGTGCAACAAGTTTATCATAATGTAGATCTTGGTGAATGAAAAAATGGGCAGACCTTTGCTATATGATCAAAGGCCTGCTTATTTTATCTGATGCAAAAGAGCCTGTTTTGAATGATGAAACAGGCTCTTTCCTTTTGATTATTCATTTATGACGATTCCGGAAAGTTCACGGTCTTTCTTTACCCTTTCCATTTCCGAAATAGTGACCAGCTGATACCCTTTGTCATGCAGTTGTTTGATGATTTTTCCTGCAGCTTCGGCGCTAGTTTGATAGATATCATGCATTAATATGACTCCGCCGTCTTTGGCTTTACTCATCACTTTGCTCACGATTTTCTTTTCATTGCGGTCTTTCCAATCTTCGGGATCGACATCCCAGAGTGTGACTTCCATATCCTCCATGTATTCACGCACATTACCGTTAATCGCTCCATATGGGGGACGGACGAGACTTGGCTCAGAACCTGTAGCTTTTTCTACAGCGTCTTGGGTCTGTTCGATTTGACTCTTGATTTTGTTCTTGCTTAAACGAGTCAGCTGCGGATGATCCCATGAATGGTTGCCGATCTCATTTCCTTGTTCAAGCATTTTTTGCAGAACTTCCGGATAGTGCTGTACACGGCTTCCAAGCACAAAGAAGGTCGCGTGTGCATCATACTTGTTCAGGTCTTCAAGAATTGACATGGTATGAATTGGATGTGGCCCGTCATCGAACGTCAAGGCAATGACCTTTTTTGATGGGTCAATCCATTCATTTTGCACGGGCAGTTTAGCGACGATATGTTTCGGCTGCCATTCCTTTACACGATCCTCATTCAATTCTTTACTTTTATATGAATCTAGCAAGCTATCGTTAAAAAGTTCCTTCTTGATGGCTATTGTATGTGTCTTAGTTGAATCATCAGTCTTAACGTAGAATACAAGCGTATTTTTCAAGACTGAAAAAAAATCGAAGTTGGCCGCCTTCAGTTTGTTTTCCTTCTTAATAAGACTCTGTGAAATGCCTTCTTCTTCCTTCTCGGTTAACTCTTCAAAAACAATATCGGATAAAACGGATAAATAATCAGAATCCGTGGCAAAGATGTCTTCTATAGAGAGCTTTTGCTGAGATGGAATATCATAAGTGAAGATCCGGGATTCGGACTGCTTCTTTCCTTCCACTTGTTCATATTTATCGAAGGAAATGGTAATGGTCTGCTGGCTGAAATGAAGGATCGTGTATGTGAGGTTAAGCTCGGATGCTTTTCCGTCGGATGCTTTCCATCTTTTTTCATAATCTTTAATTTCTTTCTTTATGTAAGCTTCTAGTTGCTTGTCGATATTTTCTATATGCAAAACGGGTCTGCTTGCCGAATAACCGCCTTTCGTATTATCTTTCAAATACGTTTGAATATCAGCTTCCGGGTAATTTTTATCGTTTGTATAGGCGGAAACGGTTCTCTTCTTATCAAAAGCAAGGCTTTTGATGGCTAACCCCACCGTTCCCACTGCAGCTATTAGACAAAATAGAAAAATAAAGACTTTTTTATAATTTAGTTTCCTCATGTTGCACTCCACCTCGATAATCATTCTACTATATAGACGCGCCAAAAGCCTTAAAAGTTTGTAAAAATTTTCATTTTTTTATTTATAAATATTTCCTTGTTCATTTTCAAACTTTTATGGCTGCACGAACGTCTATCCTTTGTACCTAGGATACGTAATTTAAATGTAAGGAGCTCTATCATGCAATGAAAAATCTAGATATGAATCAATTAATAACGGCCCGGATAACCGAACGGCAAGACAATTTGTACAGACTTGCTTTTTACTATGTCAAAAATCAAGAGGATGCGCTTGATATCGTGCAGGAATCGATTAGAAAAGCACTTGCCTCCAGCAACAAAATAAAAGACGCTGCTTCTATAGATAGCTGGTTATATAAGATCATAGTCCGAACGTCACTTGATGTTTTGCGGAAGAAAAAGAAGCTGACAGTCGCCGATGACGAAACAATAGAATACTTACGCAGCGGAGAGGAAGATCACTACCCCGACCTGGATTTACAAAAGGCCCTGGAAGGACTTTCGGTCAAGTATAAAACAGTAGTCGTTCTTCGTTTCTTTGAGGACCTGAAGTTGGAAGAGATAGCGGAGGTTCTGGAAGAGAATGTAAGCACGATTAAAACGAGATTATATAAAGCGCTGCAACTATTGCGGATCAACATGACTGAACGGGAGGAAACGAAAAGATGGAAAAAAAATTAAAAGATCTGCGGGAAGAGTATCTTAAAACACCGATCCCTAAAGAATTGAATGATGTCGTTCAAGCAGCTTTGAATGAAAAGCCCAGGAAGAAGCCAAGGGTTGGAAGGAATATCCTGGTGTCTGCGGCTGCAGCGCTTCTGATAGTGACAGCTTCCGTAAACATCAGTCCGGCAGTGGCAAAGGCCATGAGTGATATTCCGATAGTCGATAAGGTCATTAAAGTGATTACCTTCGTCGAGTGGAAAGAGGATGTGAATAATTCCTCGGCCGTGATCAAAACACCTGCAATTTCCGGACTGGAGAATAAACAGCTTGAAAATAGCCTGAATGATAAATACTTATCGGAAAGCAAGCAGCTCTACAAGGAATTCACGGACTCCATGTCAAAACTGAAGGAAGGGGAAAAGGGCAATATGTCGGTGGAAAGCGGATATGAGATATTGACAGATAATGAAACGATATTATCCGTACAGCGCTATACGGACACGATTTCTGCTTCCAGTTCTACAGAAAGTCAATTCGATACAGTCGACAAGAAAAACGAAGTGCTTTTAACGTTAAATAGCCTATTTAAAGATGATCGTTATCTTCAGGTGATCAGTAAGAACATCAAGGAACAGATGAAGCGGCAGATGGCTGAAGATCCGGAAAAGATATATTGGGTCGAAGATGATGATTTTACTGCATTTAAAGGCATTGATGAAAACCAAAACTTTTATATAAACAAAGATGGCAAGCTAGTCATCGCCTTTAACAGCTATGAGGCCGCCCCAGGGTATATGGGGGCCGTCGAGTTCATCATCCCGACAAAGGTGCTTTCAGAATTACTTGTGGGTGATCAATATATCCATTAAATGAACTTATTTGTAATGTCCGTTAATTATACTTATGAAGGGCGAGGGGTTTATAAAACGAGAACTCACAAAAACCATTAAAAAGACGAACCAATGTTACTTGACTACAGTAACCTTGGCTCGTCTTTTTTTTCATCAAATTTCATCTGATCCAGTTCCAGCCTCATTTTTTCCGTTTCAATAAGGAAGTTCGCGTGTTTAAGTTTTTCGAGTTCCAATTCGTCTTTAATCATATTATGTTTGGTTTTTGCCTGTTTTTCGAAATGGCTTGTTAGGATTCCAATAATGGGAATGGAAAATATCATTACAACGGTTACTAACCCTATCATATTTGTGCCTCCTCATTTTTTTGTTATTTCTATTATACGGTGTATATAACGGTTTTGGCTGGTTTTTTTCAAGGTTCGCAATTTCCCTCTGGTAACCAAACTGTTATCAAACGTAATACATGGGTAAAGTTAGGGCAATATATCATTCATGGAAGCTTCCTTTTAGACTAAATTGATTGGGTGTTTTTTTTTAGGAGGATTTTAGTGTGAATTGCTTTGTTTAATAGCTATTATTATTTATTTTGAAATCAATTATTTAAATATATTAAATATTTGTTTACAACAGAAAAAATAAAAGTTATCATACAATAATAAAAGGAGGGCTAGGTATGGCAACGATAAATAAACAGAAAATTGTGGATAGTGTACCCCAAAAAGGTTTTTTTGGAAACCCAAAAGGACTATTCACCCTTTTCTTTACTGAGTTCTGGGAGCGTTTCTCCTATTATGGCATGAAGGCCATTCTTGTTTACTATATGTATTACGAAGTTTCTAAAGGGGGACTAGGTCTTGATGAACACACAGCCCTTGCCCTAGTATCCATCTACGGATCTTTAGTATATATGTCCGGTATAATTGGCGGATGGCTTGCCGATAGGATTTTCGGGACTTCAAAAGCCGTATTTTACGGTGGTATTTTGATCATGCTCGGGCATATTGTCCTTGCTGTACCAGGCAGTCTCTCCATGTTCTTTGTTTCCATGGTACTCATTGTTCTGGGTACTGGTCTATTAAAACCGAATGTTTCCAGCATTGTAGGGGAAATATACGCGGAAAATGACGATCGCCGGGATTCCGGTTTCAGTATATTCTATATGGGTATCAACATGGGTGCATTCCTTTCACCGTTTCTTGTAGGTACAGTCGGAATGAACTACAGCTTCCACCTTGGTTTTGGGCTGGCGGCAATTGGTATGTTAATTGGGCTCATCGTCTTTGTTGCAACAAAGAAAAAGAACCTGGGCCTAGCTGGAACTCTTCCTGCTAACCCATTATCACAAAATGAAAAGAAAATCGTATTCACTAAATTGGGAATAGCTGCATTGATTTTAGCTGCCATCATCGGCATCACTGCCACTAAAGGTATCTTAACGATTAAAACCTTTATTAATCTTGTAGGTATTCTAGGGATCCTTATTCCGACCCTTTATTTCATTTTCATGTATCGCAGCCCTAAAACAACTTCTGTTGAACGTTCACGATTGATAGCCTATATTCCTTTGTTCATAGCAGCTGTCATGTTCTGGGCAATTCAAGAGCAAGGTGCAACTATATTAGCAAATTATGCAGACAAACGGACACAGTTGAATTTTGCTGGAATGCAAATAAACCCGGCATGGTTCCAATCATTGAACCCTTTGTTCATCATTACCCTTGCACCAGTATTCGCATGGTTATGGATTAAACTAGGAAAGCGCCAGCCGACCATACCGCAAAAATTCTCAATAGGTCTACTGTTCGCCGGTTTATCATTCCTGGTGATCCTGCTTCCTGTTTATTTCGGTGGATCAGACTCTTTAGTCAATCCGCTATGGCTTGTACTTAGCTATTTCCTTGTAGTGCTTGGAGAACTTTGTTTATCCCCTGTTGGACTTTCAGCAACTACAAAATTGGCTCCAGCTGCATTCTCGGCACAAACGATGAGCCTGTGGTTCCTGGCAAGTGCAGCAGCACAAGCACTAAACGCACAAATCGTCAGATTCTACACTCCTCAAACCGAAATGGCTTATTTTGGAGTGATCGGCGTTGCTTCAATAATCCTTGGACTGGCCCTGATGGCCTTATCACCAAAGATTCAAGGTTACATGAAAGGCATTCGCTAACACTTAGCCAGCAGTAAGGAAAAAAGGAATGGACTATATAATGAAGATGACCTCGAATTAAACGGGGTCATCTTTTTTATTGGCTCTTTTCAGTAAAGATTGTTGTTTTTAAAACGAAACTATTTAAGGTTGATTGGAGCGGAAGTGCGAGACCCCTGCGGGAGCAGCGGGACAGGTGAGACCCCACAGGCGTTTACGCCGAGGAGGCTCACCGCCCGCCCCGCGGAAAGCGAGCATCTGGAGGGGAAATCAACCACAACTCACTACCTGGTAAATAGCAACAAAGTATGTGAAAACAGCCTTTTTATTACAATGATTTTGGCACCTTGCTTTTTCGCATTGTAATAGTATCGACCGTGCCAGATTGATTACATACCATTTTTACCAAAAAATTGATATGATGTTTTAGCAGCCTCATAGTTTATGCTTAAAAAACCAATGAAGCTTCATTCCAAAGTAAATAGGAGTAGCGAAATGAATAAATTTTATAGAGCTTTAACTCATGTAAACAAAATAGTTTATGAACCTAATCATCTGTCTATAAAATCAATTCAAGAAGAATATCAAAATTCCGAATACGGAGCTGGAACATTTCACTTAAATGCAAAATCGGTTCGATTTAGAGTCGCAAAAATAACACCCAATAAAGTGGGACAGTTTGTTGCGTTTTGGGAAAAAGACGAAAATGATAAAAATCAACCCTTTGCATATGAAAATTCTCCTGATTTATTGGTCATCAATACCTCAATGAGTAATGACCATTTTGGGCAATTTATTTTCCCGAAAGAAATTCTCGTAAAACAAAATGTCCTTAAAACGCAAAATGTAAAAGGGAAAATGGCAATAAGGATTTATCCTATTTGGGATAATCCAATTAGTAAACAGGCAATAACGACTCAAAAGTGGCAACTACCTTTTTTTGTTGATTTGAGTCATGCGAATAAGTTACCCATACAAAAAATTTTAGAACTATATTCTATGTGAAATTTCCATGTAGGAACCACTTAGCTATCAATGATTCATGAAGAGGCTGATAGGGGCGAGTTTTTTTATTTAAATATCTCACTAAACTTTTCAAATAGACAGGAGGTAAGAATGAAACGTTTACTTGGAATATGCATATCCCTGCAAATGACTTTCGTTCTGCTTTTCATCACGGGGATTCTCCCAAAGTTGAATTCATATGTTGGAGCCTGCATTTATTTGATCATTGGGTTTGCAAGTCTGATGATCAGCTTATATTTAGCAGGTAAAAAATTTCTCTTGGGCATTTCGTTTATTGCCATCATCTTTTCCGTGCTTATCATTTGTTTCACCATTTTCATTTATTTCTTGCCTGAAGCCGGGATGCCGCCGGAAATCCCTTTGTTTGAATAGGTGAGTTCATCCAAAATTCAAGCGAAAAAAGGGCATCTCATTGAGGTGCCCTTTTTAATTCAACATCTTTTTGAATCAGTTTGCTGCTGGAATCAATCCTTTATGAATGGAGACTTCCTGGATGGCACGGTAGACCGTTTCGACCATGAAATCGAGTTCCTTTTCTGACATGGAAAGGATCGGCATCATCGTGATGACTGGACCAAGTTCCCTGATGATCAGGCCATTTTCCCGTGCTGTATGGATGATCCCGGAAATGACGTTCTCTTGGAGGGTGAACGTTTCTTTTGTTTCACGGTCTTTAACGATTTCCACTCCAATCATGAAGCCGCGCTGGCGAATATCGCCGACGATCGGAAGTTCGTATAGCGCTTGCAGTCTTTCGGATAGGTATTTTGATTTTTTCTGGATGTCTTTAATGAGATTCCGGCTTTCCATTAGCTCGATATTCTTCAGGGCCAGTGCACAGGCTAGCTGATTTCCTGTATAGGTGTGGCCGTGATAGAAGGTTTTATGTTCTTCCCGTTCTCCCAAAAAGGATTGAAAGACCTGCTCGTTCATGATGGTGGCTGCGAGTGGCATATATCCCCCAGTGATCCCTTTGCCCATACACATGATATCAGGGACGACATCTTCCTGCTCGCAGGCAAACATCGTACCGGTGCGACCGAACCCTACGGCCACCTCGTCACAAATTAGGAGGATATCGTACTTCTTGCATAATTGTTCAACTTCTTTCAAAAAGCCCCGGGGATGGGTTATGATACCTGCCGCCCCCTGCACAAGCGGTTCGATGATCAATCCGGCAATTTCCTCTGATTGTTCCTGCAGCAACTTCTCCAGTTCCTTCAAGCAATGGTTTTTCACTGCTTCTTGATCTCCATATTCAGTCATGTGATAGGCATATGGTGTAGGGGCGGAAATCCGTTGAAATAAGAGGGGCTTAAAGATTCTATGGAATAGATCCATTCCGCCCACACTCACAGCACCGACAGTATCGCCATGGTATGCTTCGTCAAGGGAGATGAATTTGTTTTTATTCTGATGCTTGACGGGATCGATATTCTGCCAATATTGATAAGCGACTTTAAGGGCGATTTCCACAGCGGCAGATCCCGTGTCAGAGTAGAAGACTTTCGATAAATGACCAGGAGTGATCTCTGCCAGTTTCTTTGCCAGTAAGATCGATGGTACATTTGCAGATCCCAATAGCGTGGAGTGAGCGACTTTATTCACTTGTTCAATAAGGGCTCCGTTTAATTCCGGCTCGTTATGTCCGTGCACATTCACCCATAATGAAGCATAGCCGTCCAAATAGCGTTTGCCATCCACATCAATCAGATAGCTGCCTTCGCCGCGCTCGATGATCAGCGGTTTACTTTCCCGATACGTTTTCATTTGCGTGAACGGGTGCCATACATATTCCTTATCCCATTGTTCTAAATCCTGACTGTTCATGCTTTGAACACCTCTTTCAATTGTTGGGTATAATTTTGGTCACCAAGTAAATCAAGGATGCAGATCCTCAAATCTTTTCTAACATCGGCCAGTGTCGGAATGCAGGCGAGCCCCTTCAGCCCTGTCAGCTTTTCAATGGTTTCGATATTGTCTTGATGAATCCGATCCTCTGGCCGGTAATGATTATACAAAATGTTTTTAACGCATATATCATGGATTTGGGCATAAGAATGGGTCGTCACGACATTATGAATCGCCCCTAAACCGCTTGTGGATACGAATACGACAGGCATGCCGCAATCCCTTATGAAATCCGTCGTCATATAGAAACCTTCCGTGCGTTCAATGAGCGGAACAGCCAATCCGCCTGCTCCTTCAACTAATACGATGTCATACATTTCCTCAAGTTCATGAACCCTTTCCACGACTTTCTTCTCATCGATTAGACTCCCGGTTAATTTAATCGCCAAATGTGGAGAGGTTTCGGGCTCCAGTGTGTAAAACCCTGATTCCTTTACACCGAGTTCCTGCTCAAACCAAGAAATATCCGGGTATGTATTCGTTTCCTCATTGATTCCTGTTTGAAATGGCTTGAATATCGTGACGGTTTTTCCAAACGTTTGAAGAGAAAGATAAAGTGCACTCGTGACGATGGTCTTTCCAATATCCGTGCCAGTTCCGGTTATAAAGTAGGCTTGGCCCATGGATGATTCAGCTCCTTTACGTTTATGTATCTTGCAATTCGCGGACGTACTTGTTGAATGATGACAGCACATAGAATGCACAGCAGTAAATCACCGGGTACCGGTAATAAGAAGCCGTAAAGAATCGTTTGGTTGATTGAAAGCGGCGTTTCCACAATCCACTTCATTGCACCATACAGCCATATGCAGCCGAAGAAGTAAACGGTCAGCAAAGAGGCAGCGTTAGCAAGGAATATGGAACGAATCGTGGAGAGGGAAAACCGGTTGATCAGCCACCCGTTTACATAGGCTCCCAGAATATATCCGAGCAAATAGCCGAAAGTGGGTTTGAATATATAGCCGATTCCCCCGCCTTCAGCAAACACTGGCAACCCGATAAGTCCGATCAAGACGTAGCATAACTGACTGAGCATCCCAAGCCGGGGCCCCAGCAATGCGCCTGCCAAATAGACTGCCAGAATTTGCAGTGTGAATGGTATATAAGGGATAGGTATTTTAATAAAGGCGCCAATTGCGGTTAACGCAGTAAAAAGGGCCACATAAGAAATCGTTCTTGCTTTCAAGGTTTTCACCACCTTTTTTAGAAATGGCAGGCAAATTGCCCACTATTAGTTTGCCTGATTTCTATTTTATATGTCAACTAATTAATATTTAGGTTAACATATAAAGTGCATGCCTTCTCAGTTTTTCAAGGACAAACTAGGAAAATATTGAAAAATAGCCATTGAATAATATTTTGTTTGTATGGTATTATTCATCCATATGTTAACTATAAACTATTTTAGTTAACATATTAAGTGAATTGGAGGTTGGTTATTGCCCATTTATTTCACTTAATGCTCCGTTACCAGTCATTTTCTGCCATTCCAAATGCAAAGCATTATGGTCTGTGATGCAAATGTGACTGGTGGGGAACTTCCGAACATTTTGGTTTGAAGGGAAAGATGGATATCGAAATGGGGACACCCTAAAAAAGCGGTAGCAGCAGAAGGTGGGATAAATCGCATGAAGCAGGTCTTTGTAGACGATCTCTTTAGAGTCGGAGCGTTAGCTTTCACTTTATCTGCAGGTGTCGGGAGGGAAGCATCGATTCTTGCCCGGGCCAAGCTCCTTTCCAAGGAAGTACATAAGCACGGGATCTAGGCACCAGCATTCGTATCGATTGGAACTTCGCGAGTTCTTCGTAATTAATCGCGGCAGATTCATGGAAAGAAATAGACAACATTAAAAGAAAAGAGGGATTGGATTTGGAAACATTAGTAAGGGATTGGAAGATGTTAGCGGAGAGCGTGATTAAAGGATATAAAGTTACGGCCGAAGAGGCATTATCAATCGTACAAGCCCCAGATGGCGAAGTTTTGGAAATTTTGAATGCAGCATATCTCATACGCAAGCATCATTATGGAAAAAAGGTCAAATTGAATATGATCATCAATACGAAATCAGGATTATGTCCCGAAGATTGTGGCTACTGCTCGCAGTCAATCGTGTCGGAAGCCCCGATCGATAAATATGCATGGCTGACTAAAGAAAAGATTGTCGAGGGAGCGCAAGAATCAATCCGTCGTAAAGCGGGTACATATTGCATTGTTGCTTCTGGCCGTCGTCCGACCAACAGGGAAATTGATCATGTCATTGAAGCGGTAAAAGAAATCCGTGAAACGACGGATCTTAAAATCTGCTGCTGTTTAGGTTTCCTGAATGAGGAACATGCCGGCAAACTAGCAGAAGCGGGCGTTCATCGCTATAACCACAACTTGAATACATCACAGGAAAACTACAGCAATATTACATCAACACATACATATGAGGACCGGGTAGATACAGTCGAAACTGTGAAAGATGCGGGAATGTCCCCATGTTCAGGTGCCATTTTCGGTATGGGGGAATCTGCTGCGGAAGCAGTGGAAATCGCTCTATCCTTACGCAGCCTTGATGCGGATTCCATTCCTTGTAATTTTCTCAATGCAATTGACGGAACGCCTCTTGAGGGAACTTCCGAGTTGACCCCCACTAAATGCCTGAAACTGATTTCGATGATGAGATTCGTCAACCCGAGCAAAGAAATCCGTCTGGCCGGCGGTCGTGAGGTCAATCTCCGTTCCATGCAGCCAATGGCACTTTATGCAGCCAATTCCATCTTCGTCGGAGATTATTTAACGACAGCTGGTCAAGAACCAACGGCGGATTGGGGAATCATCGAAGACCTGGGGTTTGAAATCGAAGAATGTGCTCTTTAGGAAATAGGAAAAAAAGAAAAGTAAAAAGGAAGGCTGCTGTTACAGTAGCCTTCCTTTTTAAAATGTCTCGTGAATGATCGAGCCTGTCCTGGAAATATCATAATCACCTAAAGCATCGATTTCCGCTTGAAATGGATTCGAGGATAAAATTCTTTTGACGATTTTTATGATATGCTCGTTTTTCGGAGTTTTTAATAGAACAAGGTCATAACGTTCCGTTATCAATGGAATGAAGTCGACTCCGACTATTTTTGCCGCTTTTTCAATTCCAACGCCAACATCCGCAATACCTGATGAAACAGCTGATGCGACACTTAAATGGTTGGTTTCCTCATTTTCATACCCCTTAAGGCTTTTAGGCGGAATCTTATGGATCTTTAGCTGCTCATCTAGAAGGATTCTTGCACCAGATCCTCTTTCCCTATTGATGATGGTCAAGTGATCCTTGTTTAAATCATTCCAAGTGGTGAGATTGAAAGGATTCCCTTTTTTAACATATAAACCTGCTTTCCTTGAAACGAGATTAAATAAAATATAAGGATAGCCAACCAAGATCTTTTTTATATATGGAAGATTATACTCACCCGTATCTCCATCAAACATGTGCATACTCACGATGTCGGAATCGCCATTGTACATGGATATAAGCCCGCTTAAACTCCCTGTGTTCGATCGTAATGTTTTATGGCCGGAATCCTTCTCGATGTACTGCCCCAGTATATCCAAAACCATGTCCTGACCGCTGATGACAAGGGTTGGTGTGCCCTTCTCTTCGTTCCGATTGGGTTCGGCGATAGGACCCGGGGATGTAAGGGACTTACTGTCAGTGATATATTTCTCTAAGTCCTTTGCATCCATTCTCATTTGCCTGCCCACACGGAATACAGGCAGTTCCCCTTTTTTAACAAGATCATATATTGTCAATTTAGATACTTTTAAAAGCTGTGCCACTTCTTCGATTGTATAGGATAGCTCCTGCGACATGTGCATCCCTCCGTCCTTATTGTATCTTAGTGCCCTTTGAAAAGTACATTCATAGATAAATAGGAAATATTAGATTAACTAGTTATAATTAGATATAAATAGTTATAACTGGTTAGAAAGGAAGAGCGATTTTGAAAAAAATATACTTTATGGTTTTTTCGATTATGCTGCTTGTGACAGTGGGGACAGGGTGTTCAAATGATGAAGCGGAAAACACAGAAATGAAGGCGGGGCAAGTGGAATTGACGGTTTCCGCAGCTGTAAGTTTGCAAGATGCTTTAAATGATATAAAAGATTCATTTGAAAAAGAGAATGTAAATGTGAAAGTTAATTATAACTTTGGAGCCTCGGGAGCTCTTCAGCAGCAAATTTCCCAAGGCGCACCTGTGGACCTGTTTTTCTCAGCTGCTGAAGATAAATTTGATAAATTAGTAGATGAAGATCTTATTGAAGAGAAAAACGGGATCGATTTAGTCGGCAATAAACTGGTGCTGGTGGTGCCAAAGGATTCCGATAAGGCAATGGAATCATTGGAAGACCTAAAAAAGGCTACTAAAATTTCGATCGGTACGCCAGAGTCTGTACCGGCAGGGCAGTATGCGAAACAAACATTGGAAAACATGAATCTCTGGAAAGAGGTTGAAGATAGATTGATATATGCCAAGGATGTCCGGCAAGTGCTTACATATGTGGAAACAGGAAACGTGGACGCGGGACTCGTTTATAAAACGGATGCCATGAACTCATCAAAAGTTGATATCGTTGCAACAGCCAAGGAGGATTTACACGATCCGATCATTTATCCGGTAGGAATAATCAATAATAGTTCACACCGAAAGGAAGCACAGCTATTTTACGACTATCTTCAAAGTGTAGATTCTGACAAGGTTTTTGAAAAATATGGATTTGAAGATTTGGACTAATTCCGCTGTTTCGTTAATCGATTAGCGTTTAAATAATGATACAACATTGGTGTAATAGGGTGATAGGTGATCTATCCCCTTTGTTTATTTTTTAGGCTCTTTTCGTAAAGATTGTTGTTTTTAAAACGAAACTATTTAAGGTTGATTGGAGCGGAAGTGCGAGACTCCTGCGGGAGCAGCGGGACAGGTGAGACCCCACAGGCGTTTACGCCGAGGAGGCTCACCGCCCGCCCCGCGGAAAGCGAGCATCTGGAGGGGAAATCAACCACAACTCACTACCTGGTAAATAGCAACATAGTATGTGAAAACAGCCATTTTTTAACTGATTTCAGAGGTTAGAAAAAGCCCTAATATAGGTGCCTTAGAGTTTAATTTTTATTATATTTTTTTGGCATCCTAACTATGTTCTCGGGGGGGTATTTATCTTTGGTTTTAAGTGCCCCATACATATTCAGGATTAAATTCGCTTGGAAGAAGATCTGTTTTTTTGTAAGTTACGGGTTTTTCATTCTGCATAGTTATAGTTTTTTCTTTGTTCATTTCTAACGTTAGAAATGAAGTCTTATTTGAATCTTCACTATAGATTATAGCAGTTACCTTATTTCCGGTGGATTCGGTTAACTGTAAATGCTTTATGACTTTCTCTTTTCCCTTTTTCGGGATTTTTTGCAGTATATACTTGTCAGCACCTTTAATGTCGCTGCTGCCATTGATCATTATTAAAATTCATCATTTGTCCAACCGCCCGTCATATGATACTTTGGTGCGCTGAAAGAAGGCTCTTTGTTCTGTTGTGTAGCACTTGAACCTGGTTTTGTTGAGGTACGTCCGCTTCTTCCATATAATCTTGCCAAATATGACGTATCACTACTTTTTGATGGTCTTTACTTTCGGTACACTTTGACAAAAACGGACATGTCACACAAATGTGCTTTGGTGAAAAACACAGTGCAGACCTCCATTAGCCGATATCGAGACCTTCTGCTATGAGGTCACCAGCTGCTGTACCCAAGGCGAAAGTGAACAAGATGGCTAACCAGTAGAACGCTTCTCGTTTAGATGTGTAGATAGTGTGAATGGACAGCGTCTTCTCACTCGCATACCAAGCCGCAAACGTCGCAAGCATTGCGATTGTGAAGATGATAGTTGCCGTCACCAGACTGACCCCGAGATTGTCCACAGATTGTCCACAGATTGTCGGTAATTAGCGTGCCTACAACGCTAATCAAGTAAACCCTTGGCACATACTTACTCGCTTTGAATTGGAAGAAAAGAGTTATGATCAAAAGGACACTCATTATTAAGGTAGTGTTGGTCAAGCCCAAGTTCAGATTTTCGTTCAGGAAGTTTGCAGCGGTCTCCAATGATGACTTCAGGAACCTTGTTCAACATCTGACGCCCGATGGGGACCTTTTGCATCATTCATTATTGAATCCTCCTGATCTTTTCTTGTTTGAACCTCATTGGCAAGTTCTGCTGTTCCCTGGAGACTATATAGCAATTCAACCTTAACGCAACTTGAAAAAAGAATTAAAAATCAATTAAAAAGCGAAATAAAAAGCAAAATAATGCTAAATTGAAGGAAGAGCGTTTCAAGAATAATTGGAAACGATTAAAATACAGGACTTTGGAGCAAATATAAAGGGGATTGAATTATTTAGCGGAGGACAATTTTTTCGTGTTTAAGATGCAAGTAATATTCCTGGCTAAATTCGATAAACAATACATGAGGGTGTGAACTCCTTGCCATATACTACTCAAGTAGGAGGGTTTTAAATGAAACAGCGTATTCTGGTTGTAGAAGATGAAATCCAGATAGCGACGATATTAAAGATAGAACTCGAATATGAGGGGTATGAAGTGCTTCTTGCCCATACCGGCAAGTCGGGGTTGGAAGCTGCATTACAAGAAAAATTAGATTTAGTACTTTTAGATGTTATGTTACCTGAGCTGAATGGCATTGAAGTTTTAAGAAGGATCCGAAATGAGAACTCATTACTGCCAATCATCCTCTTAACAGCTCGCAATATTACAATGGATAAGGTAGCAGGACTAGATCAAGGGGCCAATGACTATATAACGAAGCCCTTTGAAATCGATGAGTTATTGGCAAGAATACGTTCAGCTATACGTCATAATTCAATAACTGCCAATGCTTTGAGAGAAGAGGAAACGATCTTATCAATAAAAGATTTATTCATTAATCTCGATACTAGAGAGGTTAAGAGGGGGGATTCTTCCATAGCGTTAACCCCAAAGGAATTTGATTTACTCATTTATTTACTATCCAATAAAAACAAAATCGTGACGCGGGAAAATATCCTGATGAATGTATGGGGTTATGAGTATGAAGGGGAGACAAATGTAATCGATGTGTATATCCGCCATTTAAGAAAGAAAACGGAAGAAGGTTTTTCTGACCCGACAATCATTCAGACGGTAAGAGGAATTGGTTATACTGTAAGGGAGAAATAAGTAATGAAAATTACAACAAAAATTAACCTGATTACTACGGCTTGGATACTCTGTGTGTTGGTTGCGGTCAATGCTGTTGTATTTTTTTCGTTTATGAAGATCACTGTAAATATGGAAGAGGATGTATTAATTCATAAAGCGCAAAATGTCATTGCTGAAATACATATGGATGATACGCCCCATGAATTAAACAAAAAATTAACCACATATTTGACGAATCATTCATTTATAAGGATCATTCAACCTGATTCTAAAATCAGTAGCGAAGTGTCCAGCGACCATTATTTGCTTACGAAATTTAAAGGGGAATTTTCTACTAAACAAGAATCGCATAGAAGCACAATTAAACAAGAGCATAAAGAAGAACAAATATTAATCGTTAGGGTTCCTATCCAATCCAAAGGTAAAGTTGTTGGAACTTTAGAAATCGGAGATAGATTACTAGGTCTGGAATTAGGGAAGGATGTATTACTTTCCATACTCACATTTTGTACCCTATTAGGGGCGGGGCTATCGCTGCTAGGCGGCAGGTGGTTATCGAGTGTAATTATGAGACCAATTTCCAATATGATTAATACGATGGAGGATATTGAACAAAGCGGTATTCCGAAAAAAATCATCATCCAACAGGAAACAAAAGATGAACTGCAAAAAATGGCTGTTACTTTCAATCGGATGATGAACAGGTTGGATGTGAATTTGGAAAAACAGAAGCAATTCATTTCAGATGCTTCACATGAAATAAAGACTCCGCTAACGATAATAAAGAGTTATGCCGATCTCTTGCGCCGCCGCCGGATAAAAAGCGAAGAAAAGGCATTGGATGTTATAAATGTAATTCATTCAGAGGCAACCCGAATACAGAAAATGACGGAAAGGCTGCTGGAATTAGCCGATACGGAAATGGAAAATTCTTTAGATATTAAATCAGTGAATATAATAACTTTATGCGCGAACGTGTTTAAACAATTCAAAGAGGTCTATGGGCGAGAAATAAATTTTCATTATCAAGAAGATACCATTATGATTACAGCAGATGAATTGAAGATAAAACAGGTGATTATTATCCTTTTAGATAACGCAATCAAATATAGTACAGACAAAATTGATGTGTATGTAGAGGATCAGTTATACTCTACGGTCATACGGGTAAAAGATTATGGGATTGGTATTCCTGAGCATGAAATGGAAAATATCTTCGAACGCTTTTACCGGGTGGATAAGGCTAGAAGCCGGGAGACAGGCGGAACAGGGCTAGGTTTGTCGATAGCCAAAAATATAATGAATCAACATAATGGGGAAATTAAAGTGGCAAGTATCGACGGAATAGGAACAGAGGTGGTATTATCCTTACCGAAAAGGTAATTTGCTGCTAAATACAAGAATGAGGTGTTCTGTGAGTGACACATATAGGGATAATTAGTCTGAGTATCATAGTATTGTTATTTCTAATTTATTCGATTTTTCCTACTGTAATTATTCGTGTATGCAGACTGGGAATTACCAATAAAAACAAGAGGAATACTGGGATAGCCCTTACTTTTGATGATGGCCCTAACCCTGAATATACTACACAATTACTTGATCTTTTAAAAAAGTACGAGATAAAGGGTTCGTTTTTTGTTGTGGGCAGTAAAGTGAAAAATAACCCTGATATCATTAAACGAATGCATGAAGAGGGACATACAATTGGAATCCATCATTTTGATCATATTTCAAGCTGGATCCTCTCGCCCTTTCAGTTATCGAAACAGTTGAGTATGACGGAAAAGGCGATAATGGAATGTACGCATGAAAAAGTCACTTTTTATAGGCCTCCATGGGGCCATTTTAATATTTTTACGAAAATAGCCAGCAAGAAATATAAAGTGATCATGTGGTCAGACATTTTCGGAGATTGGAAAGTGGAAACATGCAGGAATGACCTGCTTAATCAATTGCGGACAACCTCAACAGAAAATTCGATTCTCCTGCTCCATGACTGTGGGGAAACCTTAGGGGCGGATAAAGAAGCACCGCGATATATGATTGAAGTATTGGAAATTTACCTAGAGGAAACCATAAAAAAGGGAACACAATTTATTACATTAAAAGACTTATAACTGATTCGAGGGGACTTTATGAACATAGATAGTATCCTGCATTTTATTGACTTATATGGATATCTTATCATATTTCTTTTTTTATTCATGGGCATTGTGGGGATTCCCGCTCCAGAAGAATCTCTTCTATTTCTAATCGGAGTCCTGATTGGGCAAAATAAGCTCTCATTTGGTTTAGCCGTGCTCAGTGCATTTCTCGGAGCCTTCATAGGGATGCTTATCGCTTATGTATGTGGGAAATACGTTGGGTATCCATTTATAAAAAAATATGGGAAATACGTGGGCATTACCAATGATCGCTGGGAGAAAGTACAGAAAAAGTATATGAATAATACAAAAAAAACGATCGTGTTTGGATTTTATTTACCTGGAATAAGACAAATCAGTCCGTATTTCGCAGGAATCAATAACATTCCCCTGTTCAAATTTATTCTCTTTTCCATGTTAGGCACGTTTCTCTGGACTGTCCCTCTTATAGTCGCAGGGTATTATATAGGTAATGCCTTTCATATAAACCCGGAATATGTTCCACTTTTAGGTGTCGTTTTCTTAGTCTTTTTACTGATATATACTTTTATCAATTATATGAAGAGGAAAAAAAAGAATAAATTACCGTCCCGATTGGATTAACCAATGTACTATAATTGGTTCCTAATCGGGCTATTAAGTTTAGGGACTAGGGCTTATGATACCATGAACATATCATTAAAAATTGATTAAAAAGAAAGGTTTTAACAAAAACAGTGATATATTGTAAGGGGAAAAAAGATTTTGAACATACAAATGGACTTTTTTCTCAGTACGTATCCATCGATTAAAAGAATGATTTCTATAGGGGATGACATATATGAAGAAGGTTTTGTTTTTACCTCTCTTCCGCATGCAGTCGGGACATCATCAAGTTGCAGAGGCCTTAATGGATTTGTTAAAAAAACATACAAACGGAGTCATTTTGAAAAAAGTGGATCTGCTAAGTTATACGAATAATTCTTTAGAAAAAATGATAACGACGGGATATTTGAAATGGATTCGTTATGCACCTGAAACCTATAATCTCGCCTACAAAAACCTTTTTTACGTTAACTCAAAAAAGGAACGTCCATTTAAATGGTGTCAACATATATTCTTGAAGAAAATGGAACAATTGATAGATGAGGAAAATCCTGACTTAATTGTGTGTACACACGGATTTCCTTCCCAACTCTTAAGCCAGTTAAAATTAAAAGGGAAATGCAGTGTCCCAATTATCAACGTGTATACGGATTTCTTTATTAATAATGTCTGGGGAAGCAAAGGGATTGATTTTCACTTTATTCCAAGTCAAGAATTGAAAGAAAAGCTATTAAGCAAGAATCAAATACCGAAACATAGTATAATGGTGACTGGTATTCCTGTGCATGAGGAAATCACTAAGAAGGCCAGTGGTTTAAAAAACACCGATCGGCCCAAAGTTTTAATCTCGGGAGGAAATAGTGGCCTGGGCGGGATATTGAATTTAGCTGGTGAGTTAAAGAAATCAACCAACTTTGATTATTTTGTACTTTGTGGCAACAACAAAAAGCTATTTGATGAGATCAAAACATGGGATTTAGCTCATATTAAACCATTACCGTATATTTCATCAAGATCGGAAATGAACGAACTTTATGAAGAAGTGGATGTAATCGTTTCGAAACCAGGTGGTGTCACCATTAGTGAAGCACTTCGAAAAAGGCTTCCGATTTTTGTCCATTCGATGCTCCCGGGACAGGAGGAAATAAATCTACAGTATTTAAAAGACAATAACCTTGTATTTGAAATCAATCGCAAATTATCATTTGAAAAACAAATGCTTAATATATTAAAGGACCATAAAAAAATGGATCAATGGGATAAATCCATCGAAACCTATCAAAAGGAAATGGAATGGGAAAACCCTGAGGAAATGGTGGGCATTATGAAATCGATTCTTAACCTTAAACAAGTCAATAAGCCATCCTATCTCACAAATCAGTCAAAAGTTATTTATAGCTAAGGGTCATTCTATTATCCGTGTCGCCAGTGTCCCATTAACAAGTGGAGTTAATAACAACATTTGTGATCCGTTTTGAGAAAAGCGAAAATGAAAGAGAGAAGTTGAATTATGAACGACTTTATCCAAACTATTTTACTTACACTCATGGATTATGGGTACCTAGGAATTACCCTTGGTCTTATGATTGAAATTATTCCAAGTGAGATTGTATTATCCTATGGTGGCTTTTTAGTTTCCCAAGGTAGCATAAGTTTTGTTGGGGCGGTTATTGCTGGAACGATTGGAGGAACTATCGCCCAAATATTTGTTTATTTAATCGGATATTATGGTGGAAGACCATTTTTAGAACGATATGGAAAGTATATATTCATTCACAAAAAACATATCGAACTAGCGGAATCTTGGTTTACTAACTATGGGCCAAGCGTGATTTTTACGGCTAGGTTCATACCGGTTGTCAGACATGCTATTTCGATTCCAGCAGGGATTTCTAAGATGTCCTTAATGAAATTCACGAATTATACGCTACTAGCTGTACTTCCGTGGTCTATACTTTTTGTATTCCTCGGGATGAAATTAGGAAGCAATTGGGGACAGATTAACGAGATGGCCAAGCCATATATCCAGCCAATCGCAGTGGTGGCGGTTCTCATTATTGCCGGAATGATCATTCGTGGATTCATGAAAAAAAAGAAAAGCAAAGTCTCATGAAGATTATGGATTAGCCCGCAAAGGTAACCAAGATCGCTAAAACATTGGAATGTCATGAGTTTAATGTGAAACCAAGAAATACGAATATAGTTAATCCCACGCATTCTGATTAATCTTTTTTCAGAATGCGTGGGATTCTTTTATGATTGAATCAATGTTTAATTTAACTTTATTTCAAACTTTAAAATCCTTCTGAAAGATACCCCACTTAACTCACCGCTCTTCCATTGAGAAATACGACCGCGCACACTGGTTACAGCGCATAAAGTAAAGCCATATGTCGTTTCAAGCCAACTCCATGCTTTACGAGCTTGGTTGTTCGGGACACAGTGAGTCAGCAATAAAGATAATAATAGCGCTAATCAGGCCGGATTCTCCTTTCCAAATCTCAGAGTGATTTCATATGCTGCATCGCAAGCTAACGTCATTTTTTAAAAAAATGTTAGCTTGTTTTTTTTGTCATATTTGGAGATCATCCTATATTGGATTATTTCGTAAGCTTATTTCGTTTTTCGGAACAGGAATAATCGTCAGGTTTTTAGACTGCTGTCGGTTTGGGAGTATAGCTTGGACACCTGAAACAATTGAGCAGTTGTGGCGTTCGCGGGCTTGGTGCCCTAAATATTTTTCGCCAAAACATGCTAATAATCAGAGAACAGCCAATACTCCAACTTCGATTATCGGCGTCATAATAAACTTCACGAACCGCATAGGAACCCTTCGGAAATGTCATATGACATTTTTGCACTTGTGCGGTTGACAGAAGAAGCTATACGATGCGGATATTACACAGAGAGGAGTGATGGACCTTATGAAATCAGGTTTCATCCAGAATGGTTATTTTTTATTGTTAACTTTCGTTACAGGATTGTTTTACTTTTGTTTTTACATGGTAGCACTGTCGTTCAGTTTAAGTCTTTCATTTACAGTAGTCGGCATTCCACTAGTTTTACGCGTATTGCGAACTACTACAACGTTCATCCAATTCGAGCGCACACAGACGAAAATCTATACCGATATTACGACGGCCCCTTACGACAGAATAGTAACAACGGATGCAACGGTCTGGGCTCAAGCCAAATTAGAGCTTACGGATCGCCGCAACTGGTCTGCCGTCATTTGGTTAATGCAGAAGTTCGTGATCGGGCTTTTCAGTCTCGTCAGCGCAGCCGTTCTCTATTTAGCACCTCTTGCATTCCTGGTTGCACCACTATTGTATCGATACATCAATATGCATGTCATTTTTATGGAGGTAGATACTTTTGCGAAATCACTCCTTATAATGGCTGTGGGAGTGGTGCTTACTGCAATAAGCTTCAAGCTTGCAGATGTTTTGGCGAAGAAATTGGGAGGTTATACACGAATGATGATTAGAAAGCTAAACCAATAAAGGTCTTGTTTCCGGACTTTGTGTAAGGGCTGCAGCGTTAACTAGAAAAATATGTCATTGATCGAAGGTTAGGTCTATAATATAGGTTACAAAACAGAAGGCTACTTAGGGGGTGGACGACTTGTTGGATATGGTTAAACAGTGGTTTTGGTTTGATTGGATTATGTTGGCGCTCCGCCTTATTACTAGCGTTTCATTCATCCTGACGACGATAAGTTTTCAGGAAGGTCTAACGCTGCCGCTTTGGATCGTTATTTTTTGGGAGATTGCCGCCTTCTCCATTCCTTGGGTCTGCTTGCTGCTCAACTACAAATATTATTTGTTCACGGAAATACTGCTATATGGCGGACTATGCATATTTTTAACCTCATTGTTTCCGGATGCTTATTCTACATTTATTGTATCGGCGTTTCTTATCGCTGCAAACAGCAATCATCTTTCCTATCATTGGACGGCTCCGGCAACGGTCTTGGTGATGCCCGGAATTTTCCATGCGGTTTCGCCAAGCAACAGCTATTGGGTCATGATCACCTACTACGGACTTGCTTATGTGTTGGGATTCGCTTTTCACTTATTGATCGTCAATCATCGGCAAAATGAAACGATCCGTAAACAAAATGCGGTGCTTGAACAATATATGTCCCAAATCGAGCGCATTACGCTGGCAGAAGAACGAAGCAGGTTGTCTAGGGAGCTCCACGATACAGTCGGCCATGCTTATACTTCCATCATCATGGGAATGGAAACGTTGCGCCCCGAGCTTGCTAACGAAACGGGTATACAGAGGCTTGATTCCTTGCTTGAGATGGGCCGCAAAAGCATCGAGGAAGTGAGGGGATACTTGCATCAAATGGAGTCTCCTCAGCAGTCGCTTTCCTTGGTCCAGTCCCTGCAAAAGCTTGGAGATGAATTTCAGGAGCATGCCCAGGTCGATGTAAGCTTTCGGTTGTTCGGAGAGGAGTACCAACTGTCCCTTCAAGCGAAGATGGCGTTCATTCGCTGCTTGCAGGAGTCGCTTACGAATGCTGTTCGTCACGGGCAGGCGACGGAAATCACCGTTTCTCTGCAATTCGAGCAGCAATATACGAGGCTGGAGGTGCACGACAACGGAAGAGGGACAAAAGAGTGGCGGGAGGGCTTCGGCATGAACGCGATGAAGGAGCGGGCGATGAATTTGCAAGGTCAAGTGTCCGTCTATACGAATTCCGGGGACGGGACGCTTGTCGCCTGTACTTTGCCGCGACAAGCGGAAATGGCAGACGGGCTTATTCGCCTGTTGATCGTCGACGACCAGCCGTTTATTCGGGAAAGTCTGCGGACGTTGCTCGACAGGTACCAGGATTTGAACGTCGACGGCTTGGCCGAGGATGGCGAACAAGCCGTCGACCTGTGCGGGCGCCTTCAGCCCCATGTAGTGCTTATGGATTTGGATATGCCGGGCATGGGCGGAGCCGAGGCAACCAAAATGATCAAGCAGCAATGGCCGCATATCCGCGTGTTGATTCTTACGACGTTCCAGGATTCGGGGCAAGCGTTGGACGTGCTGCGCAACGGTGCGGACGGCTTCCTGCTGAAATCGACCGAAACGCTCGAGCTGGCCAATACGATTCGGCTCATTCACCGGGGAGGCACCCTAATCGATCAGGGGATGTCCCATAAAATATTCGAGAAATTCGATGAGAGCATCGAATCACCGCAACAGAAAGCCGCAGACGACTATGACCTGACGACCAGGGAAATAGAAATATTGCAGCTTGTTGCCAAAGGGCTCCGGTACAAGACGATAGCTTCCAAGCTGTATTTGTCGGACGGCACGGTCAGAAACTACGCCTCCTCGGCCTATTTAAAGCTAGGAGTCCGTAACAAGGAAGAAGCCGTCCAGAAAGCATTGGAAATTGGGATCACTATTAGCTAGAATACGAACGAAAGCTATGCTCGGCTACGAATGTAAGGCATAAGGGAACGAGCATTAAAATATGGGCAAAATAAATTGGAGAATAGAGAAGGTCTCCCTAATACGTTAAGAAACCGAGAATACTTGAATGCTAAACTGGAAGATTTATATTGGAACAGGGCATTGATTTTGCCTTGAAGAAGGATGACCTTGATGCGGTTCTTTTTCCTTCCTACATAGGTTCCGCCATTTGCGCCAAAGCTGGGTATCCGTCCATTGCGGTACCTGCTGGTTTCATGAAAAGCGGCGGCCCTTTTCGTGTGACAATCGCCAGCACCGCTTTTAGTGAAGGGTTATTGATAAAACTGGCATATGTCTTCGAACAGGCTCCATTCACAGATGAAAGCCTAATTTACAAGCAGCATCAAATGGAAGAAACATTAACTAAAGGGAATGTGTATGAAAAAAGGAGGCTTTCATGAGAAAGGTCGAAGTCGTTTCACATAAGAAAGTATGGTCCAAGCTATTTCAAAATGAATGCAAAAGATTACAAGATATTTTCGGGCATCAAATGATGAATTTATACCATATTGGCAGCACGGCCATACCTGCGATCCATGCCAAGCCAGTAATAGATATTTTGGCAGTGGTTAAAGATGTGGAATGTGTCGCTGATTTTAATAAAGAAATGGAACGGATAGGTTATGATGCTAGGGGTGAGAATGGCATCGCTGGACGAAGGTTTTTTCTTAAAGGCGGGGATGAGAGGACACACCATATTCACATGTTTCAAAAAGGGCATGCGGAAATTTCCAGACACCTCGCTTTTCGGGATTATATGCTGGCACACCCTTATGAAGCACAAAAGTATAGTCAGCTGAAACAGCGCTTGGCAGCAGAATTTCCAGATGATATCAAAGGGTATGTAAACGGGAAAAATGATTTTATAAAAAAGGTGGATGAAAGAGCGAAACAATGGGCGAAGCGTGGGGATCATCATGTTGATGAAGTGGATTAAATGCCAAGTGAATGTGGAAAACAAGCATGCATTTTCTACAGCACAAGAGGGATGGGGAGAGTTGCTCCATTGTGCTGGTTTCATGGGTCAAATCGGAGGGTGGAATAAAAATGAGCCACTTGAAGCAGGGATTCTCTCCGTATGGAAAGACCTCCATTCCTATCAACGTTTCATGCGGCATCAACATGATGATTTATTCTTGAAGAGTGACCAAAGAAGTACTTATACAAAAATTTCCGTCGATATATTCGAGAAAATATTCAATATAGGAACTACAGATATTACCGCTTTTTTTGGCAAGGGGATACTACTTCGAGTGACTGACTGTTATGTTGAAAAAAATAAACAAGCCCACTTTGAGCAGATGCAAAAAGAAGTATGGAACAAAGGGATGATGTACTCACCGGGCATTTTGTCAGGTACATTCGGTAAAAAGCAAAACGGGAGATATCTGGTCGCCTCATTATGGGACAATGAATATTCATATCAACGGTACGTGGATAAGGAATTGCCTGCCTTGATAAAGGAATCGGGAGTGAAAGATTCAACCCAACGTATTACAGGAAGCTTAATTGAATTGCATCCAAAGTGGGCGGTCATTTAAATGATGGCTAACTTCAATGCTAAAAATCTATTTTACAGAAGGTGATTACTAATGAAACTAGATTATGATTCACAGTACATAAGGGGCATCTACCTGAATAGGGACCGAATATCTTCGTATGACCATTTCCCTCTTGATCTGCCGGTTATCAGGCACCTTCAAGAAGTGGCTTTTCATCCCAGTGTTACCTATGTTATCGGGGAAAATGGAATGGGGAAGTCCACCTTGCTTGAAGGCATTGCGATTGCGTATGGCTTCAATCCAGAAGGCGGAACGTTGAATTTCAATTTTTCCAATTATGATTCACATTCCAATTTGGACGAATACCTCCGTTTGAAAAAAGGCGTGTACAAACCGAAGGATCATTTTTTCTTTAGGGCGGAAACCTTTTATAATTTAGCTACGAATATAGAGGAATTGGACAGGGAGGCATCGGGACGGAAAATCATCGATTCCTTCGGTGGGAAATCACTTCACCAGCAATCTCATGGGGAATCGTTTTTTTCTGCTTTTGTAGAACGATTTCAAGGCAATGGATTGTACATCCTCGATGAGCCTGAAGCTGCTTTGTCGCCATTAAGGCAAATATCGATGTTAGCCAGGATAAACGAGCTTGTTCAACAAGGTTCCCAATTCATCATTTCCACTCATTCCCCGATCATCATGGCCTATCCAGATGCTAAAATCCTTCAAATATCAGATGAGGGTATGAATGAAGTGACTTTAGAGGAGTCCAATCACTATTTGTTGATGAAACAGTTTTTTGAAGATAAAGATCGGCTGCTTCATCATCTATTTCAATGAGCTTTTAGCATCTTCAATGAAAAACCCCGTTTGCACTGCGCATTCGGGGTTTTCATTTTTTTGGAATTGGTTGTTGACAGCTTAGGTGTATTACGGGTATAGTACATCTATAAGGTGTATGAACCACTTAGTACATACACAGGTGACTACATGTAAATTAGATTTTTTCCTAAATAATAGGGGGTGGTTTTATGAACGTTAATACCCGGGAACCGGTATATCTGCAAGTCGTGAGACATTTTAAAGAACAAATAGCCATTGGCAATTTCGTAGCCGGACAGGAGATTCCTTCCCGAAGAGAACTGGCGGCTTCACTGAATATTAATCCTAATACAGCACAAAAAGCGTATAAAGAAATGGAGGAACAGGGCTTGATTCATACAGAAAGAAATTTTCCAAGTCAAATCACGACTAATGAAACGATTTTACAGGCTGTTAGACAGGAGCTAATTCTTGCAGCTGTTGATTCTTTTGTTGATGCTATTCGTCCGATTAATGTGCCAGTTGATGAGCTGCTTCAAGTGGTTAAAGAAAAATATTCGGAAGAAATAAGGGAGGGGGATGAAAAATGATAGAAGTAAAACAGATCTCTAAGAAATATGGACGGAAGACAATCTTAGATGGTGTTTCATTTACAGCCAATAAAGGCGAAGTTACTTGTCTGATCGGGATAAATGGTGTCGGTAAAACGACTACACTCAAAGCGATC
The DNA here is from genome assembly GCF_033141925.1 of Peribacillus sp. CSMR9. Classification (NCBI taxonomy): domain Bacteria; kingdom Bacillati; phylum Bacillota; class Bacilli; order Caryophanales; family Bacillaceae; genus Peribacillus; species Peribacillus sp. CSMR9. The sequence continues at coordinate 20,315 of NZ_JAOPHO010000015.1, read as the reverse complement.
ATGGGATTGACGCCATATAAAGGTGAAATCCTGATCGATGATCAAAAAATGACACATAACATTTATGAAAAAATCACGTTCATTCCGGACGCACCGACCATGCTTCCGCAAATGACCGTTAAACAGGCTATGGTTTTCATGAAAGATTTCTATACGTCATGGAACTCAGAAAGAGCTAATCAATTATTGGGATTTTTTAAACTGAAAGAAGAGACCCCCATTTCCGAGTTGTCTAAAGGGAACACAGCTAAGCTAAACCTAATGCTGGGGCTGTCCCTTGACGTGGATTATGTACTGATGGATGAACCATTTTCGGGAATTGATATGTTTAGCCGCGAGCAAATTGCCGATGTCTTTGCGAGCCACCTAATTGAAGATAGGGGAGTCATCATCACGACCCATGAAATCGGCGATATTGAACATTTAATCGATAAGGTCATTTTATTGGATAACGGTAAAGTCCTCAAAGAGTTCAATACAGAAGAAATGCGTGAGGATGAAGGGAAATCGGTAGTCGATGTAATGAGAGAGGTGTATCAAGCATGATGCGATATTTAAAGCTAGTGAATTTTGAAATCAATCGTTTTAGTAAAATATATATATCCTTATTGTTGATAACCTTGGTTTCGCAATTTGCTGGCGTGATCATCGTAACGAAAAGTCTTCTTAATAATGCCAGGGAGATCATCTCAAGAGAAAAACTATCGGAAGCCACTTATATTACCCAATATGGAGGAGGCATTGATTTTACCCATATCGCCAATACCCTCTGGTTTCTAGGACCGATCGCGCTGAGTGCCGTTGCCCTGATTTTTTACATTTTTCTTATTTGGTATCGTGATTGGTTTGGAAAGAATACGTTCATTTATCGTCTATTGATGTTACCGACATCCAGATTATCAATCTACCTTTCCAAAGCCACGGCCATCTTCTTGATGGTGTTAGGATTGATTGCTTTCCAGATTATCATTTTACCCATGGAAAATGCCCTATTTAATTCATACGTACCTGAATCGCTCTTGAATGAAATGTCAACTTACGGCATTACGAAATTCATTCCGATTTTGTCATTGATAATCCCTAGCTCGTTCACGCAATTCCTGCTTTCCTATGGCATAGGTCTTATGATCATGTCGATATTATTCACGGCGATCATGTTTGAAAGAAGTTTCCGCATAAAAGGAATCATTTTGGGCTTGGTGTATGTCGGGATCTCTGCTGCAGTGTTTTTAGCCCCTGTTTTCGTAATGGAGAGTGGTAATTTCTATTTTTACCCTAATGAAATACTTGGTCTGCAGCTCGCCTTAGGAATCATTTTGACAGGATTATCGATTTGGCTTGGTTCCTGGTTATTGAAAAATCGCGTTACGGTATAACAACTATTAAAGGAGAGTGACAAGGTGAAACGTTATATATGCAGCATCATTATTGGAATGGTTGTCATCTTAAGCATCGGGACCTATTATGTCAAAGTAGCTTCCTCCGCTTCCGGCCTTCCAAAGTATAATTTCAAGACGCTAGAAGGCAGTGATAAAGAGCTTGATCCGGTAATAATACATGGTTCACTCGAAGTTGATCCCAGATATGAACCATTAACGATTGAATCCAATCAATCCATATATGCCAGCGAACGGTCTTACTTTGAAAACTTATCTGGAATACAAGATTTTCAAATTGAAAGATTGATAAAAGAACATCGTTCATTTATGCGTGGTAGGGATTCCATTAATTCTTTATATGAAGACGATGATTTCCTGGCTTACGCCTCGGTGAATGAAGATTTTACAAAGAACGGAAAAATGGAAGCGGAGTTTGATATCGGTTTGCTGGAGAAGAAAGGCGAGGATGAAACTTCTTTCAAAATTGAACTTCCCGATCAAGAGAGAATCATGAATGTTGTTGTCAGGGATGTGCAGTTGGTCCATTCAAAACTGCAGGTTTTAACGATGAATGATGTTAATTCAAACGATGAAAAGCAAACAATAGAGGTTCATCTGTATACGATCGATTTAGCTAATAAGAAAGTTTTGAGTGATAAAACCCTTTTATCTGAAACTTTTACTGATCCCAATCAAGTTGATCTTGAGATGCCAACTGATATTGCACCTTCCCAGCCAAACAACATGGTATTAATTTCGTTAATTAAAGGGGTAAATCATGAGGATGGCTTTAAGGAAAAACTAAAGGAAAGCAAGCTTTTATCTTATAATTATGAAACGGAAAAATTAGAAACGGTTAAATTGCCCAAAAAAGAATCGCTTAGCCCGGACATGGCAAGAGGTGGATATGCGGATGGGAAAAAACTTTACATAGTTGATACCAAGTCTGATAAATATCACATTAAGACGTTTGATCTAAGCAGTCAAAAGATAACGAATGACATGGAGCTAGATCTAACTGTTAATAAAAAAGAACAAAACTTCGCTGCCTTTAAGAATGGGCGTGTATACTTCCTGTTAGGCAGCGGAAGGGATCAAGAGGGCGTTTTAACATCCAAGCCTGCCCAACTTCTAATTACCGATTATAAGACTGGAAAGACTTTATATAAAGGTGAAACAGTCACAAATAAAAAGAACGGCAAAAATTATGGTTTTAATATCGAAAGCATGGAAGTCAAATAAGGGATGACTATCACTAGAAGCTGTCTCAAAAACTTTTGAGACAGCTTCTTTTTTTAGTGAAGGACGAATTACCTCCAACAACGGACGAATTCTAATCGGCTTGATTCTTTAAATGGCACAAAAATCGTGAAAAAAGGGATATCCTCCAATGGGATATCCCTTTTTCATTAAACGGAAGCCAAGTTCGCTCTGGCTGAACGTTCTTTCCTGCCGTGCAGGAAGTAGTAAAGAATGGAAGTTGCGATGACCACACCGCCAAGGATGACATACAGTGTGCTGTACCCTGTTACTGGAATGATGAATCCCAGAATATAAGGGCCGAATCCAAGTCCTGCATCAAGCATGATAAAGAAGGTGGATGTTGCCATCCCCATTCGGTGAGGCGGTGTCAGTTTAACGGCAATCGCCTGCGAGCTTGATTGCATATTACCGAATCCAAGGCCGATGAGGAAACCAGCTGCCAGTAAAGTGAAGCTATTGGTTGTTATGCTTAGAAGGAGCAAACCGACTCCGAAAATCAAAAAGGATGGATACATAATGAAGTTCGATCCTTTCCGGTCCATTAACGGTCCTGAGAAAGGGCGTGATAATAATACGGCTACTGCGTAAACGACAAAGAAGAAGCTTGCTGTATTGACCAGGTCGATTTCGATAGCATAGAAACTGATGAAAGAAAGGACGCTGGAATAACAGAATGCCAATAACAGAGTAATGATTGAGATGGGCAGTGCCTTAGGTTCAATGAAATTGGAAAGCTTGAATCCTTTACTTTCAGTCACTTTTGCCGTCACTTTCAATGCCGGGACATTAAGGAAGAATGCTGTAATCAGGCTGATCAGCCCTAAAGCCAGGCAGAAACTGAATATCACTTGGAAGCTTGTATGTTGAGCCATATACAGACCGATGAAAGGGCCGATTGCCGTCGCAAGTGTTGCGCTCATGCTGTAGTAGCCGATGCCTTCTCCTTTTCGTGTTGCCGGGATGATCTGGGCGACGATCGTTCCTGTCGCAGTACTCGCCATACCCATCGCCATCCCATGGATCAGGCGGTTAACGAGCAAGAAGCCAATTCCGAGATCCACAAAATATAGAAGTGTTGTCAAAGTGAAAAAGATCAATCCGATGAATAATGTTTTCTTGCGGCCGATTGAATCAATGAAACGGCCGATGAACAGACGTCCGATTAATGTCCCGATTATGAAAATACCCGATATGAGTCCGGCTTGGCTTGTAGAGGCATCCAATTCATTTACGGCATAGATGGCAAGTGTCACCATCAGTAAATAAAAGATTAATGTTATGAAAAAATTGATGGAAGAAACGATGACAAAGTCCTTCGTCCACAGTCTAGGTTTGGATTGTTCCATTTTATTATCTCCTTACTTTATAATGTTATTTCTTATTTCGCCCATAATGCGTATGGCTGCGAGTTGTTCCTCTTCAGTGATCCCCTTCAAGATGTCCTGTTCGTATTGATCGATTGTCACGCGGACTTCACTGTAGAGCTTTGAGCCAAGCTCAGTAAGCCGCATTCTTTTTTCCCGTCTATCTTTACTTGGCACATGCTCGACATATCCCAGCTCTTCCAGACGGGTAATGGTCCTGGTAATTGTGGGCTTTTCCACACTCTGATAATTGGCAAGCTCTACAAGCGTTGCCGAACCATAATTGGATAAGTAATGTAAAATGGACCATTGCGCCCTGTGTAAATCATGCTTGTTTAGCTGTATATTTAGATTATTTTCAAAAGGCCGGTACATTAGCAATAATTGCTGAAAGAATTTTTGGTAAGTCTTTATCAGAAACACTCCTTATAATATATAGTTACCTTGAGTAATTGTTACCCTGAGTAACTATAATAACAGAAATCATTCATTATGTCCAATTGGACTTGGATTGTTAATTTTGAGGGTTTTTGATAAGGTGAGGGAGAATATAGGAGAAGATGTGAAGCATGTACGATTTAAGCCCAATTCACGAGTAAAAGCGCCAAACTCACGAGTAAAAGCACCAAACTCACGAGTAAAAGCACGAAATTCACGAGTAAAAGTGCCAAACTCACGAGTAAAAGCCCAATTTAAAGGGGGATGAAAGTTGTCAAAGGGATTTCTACATCATATTGAGCTGAATGTTTCAAATTTACATAGGACCGTTGATTTTTGGGGCTGGTTTTTGGAGGAAATCAATTATAAGCCATTCCAGGAGTGGGAAAGCGGGAAGAGTTGGAGATTGGATGACATGTACATTGTTTTTGTACAAGCAGAAACTAGGTTTCTTGACATTCCCTATCATAGGGGACGAGTGGGTCTTAATCATTTAGCCTTTCACGCCACCTCCCGTCAACAGGTTGATGAGATCACCAGAAAATTAAGGGACAGGGGAGTTACCATCCTCTATGCCGACAAGCACCCCTTCGCCGGTGGGAAGGAACATTATGCTGTATTTTTCGAAGACCCGGATAGGATGAAAGTTGAATTGGTCGCACCTTAAGTATTTTCGTTAATTGGTAAGATGAAGGGAAATGGCTAAGCAACCGCACTATCTGATAAATAAAGGCTAACGACATCCATGTTTAGCTTTTGCTAGCCCTTAATATCTTATTCCCTTTTCTGATTAAATTTTAGCTGTTGGTGAAAGTTTGCCGGGTCGCTTGTTTTCTAATTATTATAGGAAGATGGTTAGTTGTATATAAATTTCCAAGTTATTGGTATAATGTAGGTCTATTGTCTATAGGTGGTGATATTGTCAGTGAAATACTTTGTCCAAATAATAATCGCTGCATTTTTCCTTTTACTTTTTTCATTTTGTACCTGGTATGAAGGCAGCGAAATTCTGGATAACCCTTGGGAATGGAAATATTCAACTCACTTTTCACAGATGTTGAATGATCAAGTGATGGATGATCAAGATATTTCGAATTTGGACTATTTCGTGTATGCAGCAAAATTCAAACCGGTATTTCCGGTGTTGATGGTCCTAACGTCTTCTTACTTAATCATACTTACGGGTTATGCCCTATTCAAAAGAAGTAGTAAAAAAATAGCACTATTTTTGGCTGGATTTGGCGTCCTTTTTCTGATTTCGAGTGGTATTGTATCCAATTCCCCAACTGTGGGAGGAAATATCTTTCAAGCTTTCTTTCTGATAGGCGGTATGATGGCCATAATGGGTGCCGTGCTATATTATTTCCGGATGCCTAAAGAAATCAATACCGATTTTTAAATTCACTTCATGCTTTTTTGCGAAGCTGCCATACGGGGCGGCTTTTTTATTTGGGCAATATGGAAAGCTGGTAAGGAGACACAAAATGATCAAAATTAATAGCCATTCTTCTAAAAAATATTAATGCCCGCACATTTTAGAAAAGCTGTTATGCTGTTTAAACAGGCTTTTGAAATTCGGACAGGGAATGCCACATGGCAAACTTCATTCAGATCTGTTTGTAGCAAAGCAACGTGATTACTTGAATGATCCTGTTTACATGTTGCTGGAATTTTAGACAATGCCTCAATGGTCTTTAATGATTTTAAGAATAAAGTGAAAAGGTGATAATATGTCAGGCAAAATCAAAATTGAACAGCCGAAGATCCCCCATGACTTAACTCAAGCGAACTTTCAGGAAATATATTATAAAGATGAGCCATATCTGGATACCTGTATCATAAGCAATTGTACGATCGATAGAGAAAAGATGGACCAAATCGTATTATCACAGGTAGTTTTTAAACATGTGATATTCAGCGATGTATCATTCAGGAATATTGAGCTGACGGATGTCGTTTTTGACCATTGCGATTTGACGAATGCCGATTTCATGGGTGGCTCGATTCATCGGGTGGAATTCAAAGAGTCCAAACTATTAGGCATTAATCTTTCTGATGCCAGTTTAGGGAATGTCTCCTTTGAGAATTGCAATTGTAATTTAAGTGCTTTTGGTTATGCCGCATTAAAACAAGTGAAGTTCGATCATTGCTCATTGGAAAGTGCTGATTATTATGATTGTAAATTCAAGAAAGTGATGTTCGATACATGTAAATTAAATGAAGTGAACTTTTCCCGGACACCGCTAAAAGGAATTGATATTAGCAGTTCTACATTTCAAAGGCTTACCGTATCCCTGGAGGATTTAAATGGATGCGAAGTTTCCCCGGACCAAGCAATAGGCTTTGCAGCCATGCTTGGACTGAAAATTAAAGAGTGAAACTTTTTAAGATGAAAAGTGAGTATGATTTTAAGGAATGTAATCGCCTTATCGCATATTATGCTATAAAGCATGCATTGCCAGGAAGAGCGTAAGGAAAATGTACTGCTCTCTAAGCGGGGGACCACCAATTTGGTGGCCTTTTTTGAATGGAATTGTTTACGTCCAATTAATGGAACTTATTACATATTAAGAACGTATCAAGTTTAGTAGTAGTAACCTTGAAAGTTTTATGAAGATAACACTTACCAATAAAATAATATTTACAAAAAAGAGAGGTGAAACATTTGGCTTTACATTGTCAAGAATATGGTGATAAGAGTGCTATTTTTACATGTGGCGGAGTGAGTAGTTGGATATGGGAATACTTCACTCATTATCATTGCATAGTTCCAGACTTACCTGAACATGGACTAAGCAATTATGAAATTAATTTTTCTATAAAAGGTAGTGCAGAAGAAGGAATTAAATTAATCGAAGAAAAAGCAAGCGGGAAGAAGTAATCCGTTAAGTATGAAACCAGATTTAATTGATTTTGCAATAATAAATAGAGCTTTGGTCAGACCGATTTCATACGCTAAAAAATGGATTCAACCTTCTATTAGATTATCATTTCCATTAATCAAAGATAGGTGGTTTTCCAAACTGCAAGCAAAAACATTAAATGTAAGTGAAGACTGCTTTGGAAAATATTATGAAGAAAGTTGTCAAATGAAACCTGACACTCTTGTTAGAGTATTAGAAGAAAAAGTTTGAAATACCCAAAGATTTTAGAGAAGCAAATGGGAAGATATTGGTCACTGTGGGTGAAAGAGAAAAAGCTGTTATGAAAAAATCTGCAAAAGATATTGTCGAAACCAACTCAAATTGTATAGGTGTGATTATACCTGAAATTGGGCATGGAGCTTCTTTGGCAATGCCTGAAGTCTTTAATCATATGGTGGAAATATGGATACATGAAGAGAATGTACCAAAAGAATATAAAGTGATCAGTTGATATTTATTATTATTGATAGTGTGAGTCCTTTTGTTTTTAATTGAAAAATCAACAATATTATGTAACATAGCCATGTAAATGAAGAGTACAGAATATTTGCATAAATACTGTATTTGTTTACAATATTTGTTAGGTGGGTTGGGGATTTTAAGGGGGATTAGACTTTGATTATCAATAAGGTCACTTTGTACAGTCATGCATTGAATGATATGCGGAAATTTTATGTTAATGAGTTAGGATTCGAGTTACTATCGCATACAGATGATGGTTTTGAAATTAGGGCTGGGGACAGTGTACTTGAAATTAAAAAATACCATCTCCAAAAAAAGCCTTTTTATCATTTTGCCATGAACATACCGACCGATTTATTCACTTTGGCAAAAGCATGGGCGAATTCAAAGGTGGAATTGACAAGCGAAGATGATGAGGACGAAGTTTATTTCAGCTATTCAGATGCACATGCCTTTTATTTTTCAGACCCTTCAGGCAACATTGTTGAGTTCATATCCAGGTATTCCGTGTCACCCAAATCTGGGGCTGAGTCTTTCTCAGCTCAAAACGTCCTGTGCATTAGTGAAATGAACATTACGACGAATGAAGTCAGGGCTTTGGGGAATCAGTTGATCAGTTTCGGCATACCAGTAAGGAGTGGTGAACGGATAAGAGAAGATGGATTGAATTTCATGGGGGAGCATGAAGCAGGAGCATTTTTACTTTTAGGTCCAAGGAAACGGCGCTGGTTCTTTTCGGATAGAGAGTCGGAAATCTTTCCGCTTTCGTTAGTCATTGATCAGCAAATAGATATATCATTGGATGGCGAAGGATTCATGGAATTGAAAAAGATGAAACTGACCAAGGGGGAAGATTGAGATGTCTGGAATTTGGAATGATGTAGATTTATATTTTAGTAATAAACTTCATACGGAAGATCCGATCATGAATTCGATATTGAAAGCGAATGCAGAAGCAGGGCTGCCTGCCATTGATGTATCTCCAAACCAAGGGAAATTCCTTCATTTACTAGCAAAAATCAGTGGAGCGAAAAACATATTGGAAATAGGGACGCTTGGAGGTTATAGCAGTGTTTGGCTCGCGCGTGCATTGCCGGAAGATGGGCGGTTGATAACGCTTGAATACGAGGCTAAGCATGCAAAAGTGGCGGAAGCCAATATCAAAAATGCGGGATTGGCCGATAAAATCCATATAATGGTCGGGGCGGCGCTCAAAACCTTGCCAACCCTTCAAGAAAAAGGATTATCGGGCTTCGACCTAATTTTTATTGATGCTGATAAACCTAATAATCCCGAGTATCTTAAATGGGCATTGGAACTTTCACGGCCTGGGACCGTCATCGTGGTCGATAATGTCATCCGCGATGGAAAAGTGATCGATCAGGATAGCAAAGACCCGAGTGTGATGGGTGTACGGACATTCATAGATAGGCTATCCGAAGAACCGCGAATCGATTCGACCGTCTTGCAAACTGTTGGTATGAAAGGATATGATGGTTTTGTTATCGGGATTGTAAAAGAGTGAAGCTTCAAAAGGCGTTATAAAAGAATCGTAGGATCCTTGAGATATAATCAATGATTCCAAGAAGAAGGTAATTTATGCTGAACATGATCATTCTCCTATCAAGTTACTTAATAGGTTCCATCCCATTTGCTCTGGTTATCGGCAAATTGTTCTATAGTACCGATATTCGTGGATATGGGAGTGGGAATCTTGGCGCAACCAATAGTTTTAGGGTATTGGGCAAAAGAGCGGGGACGGTAGTAGCCATTGCTGATTTAATGAAAGGTTCCATCGCCTGCTTTCTCCCTATTATGCTGCATTCAAACGTTTCCCCAATACTATGCGGCTTACTTGCCATAATTGGGCATGCCTTTCCTGTTTTTGCGGGATTTAAAGGGGGCAAGGCCGTGGCAACATCAGCGGGAGTGCTTTTATTTTTAGCTCCATTAGGTACATTCAGTGCTTGCATCGTTTTTTTCATTAGTTTGCTGACTTCAAAATATGTATCTCTCAGTTCGATTTTGGGGAGCATTTCCATATTGATTTACAGCCTATTATTTGAAGGCAGGCTCATCACTGCACTCTCTTCATTCATTTGCTTATTCGTCATCATTTTACATAGGGAAAATATAAAGAGAATATGGAAGGGCACGGAAGCAAAAGTGGGCAGGATCTTTTAATGGAACCTCGCTATTGAATCATTCGCAGCAGGAAAAGAAGTACATAAAAATGTTTATGTTTCACGCTCAAATTCATATGACCATAATCCAAGGAGCCAACCATGAAAAAAAGAGCAAGCTTATTAATAGCTATGGGCGTGATCGTTTTTGGAATCATCGCCTGGATTGCATTAGAATCTCAAACAAAGAAAGAACTGGACAGCAAAAGGCCCTTTCCACAGCATACTGTCTATCAATCAGGAACGATAAAACCTGACAATCTATCACAAGAAGAGCTGGATGATGATGTAGCGGATTTTTACAAAGTCTGGAAAGATGAATATCTTAGGCAGCCTGCTGATAAAAAGGATGAATATTATATTTTTTACAATGATAAAGGATATGCAGAACCCAAGAACGCAGTGACCGTTTCTGAAGCGCACGGTTATGGGATGATGATAACGGCAATCATGGCAGGCAGCAAGGATAGGCAGTACTTCGATGGGCTTTATCGTTTTTATAAAGCGCATAAAAGTGATAATGATTCTTCATTAATGGCGTGGCAGCAAGTAAAGGATAAATCGGGCAAAATCATAAATACGCCAGGGGATGCCGATTCAGCAACGGATGGCGATATGGATATCGCTTATTCGTTATTATTGGCTGATCGCCAATGGGGAAGTGAAGGGGAAATCAACTATCTTGCCAGAGCAAAGGACATCATGGATGCAATCATGTCCAATGAGATAAATCGGTCGCAGTCCCTGATTAAACTAGGGGACTGGGCGGAAGATGAAGATGATGTATACGGACAATCGACTCGTTCATCGGACTTTCTTCTCAATCATTTGAAGTCCTTTGAGGCGGCAACTGGGAATCATGAATGGAAAGGTGTAACGGATAAGGCTTATCAGATCATTCAATCCATTTATAAAGAAAAAAGCGGCAATACAGGCCTCATGCCGGACTTCATTGTACAATCCAAGGGAGGATACCAGCCGGCACAAGCTGACTTTTTAGAAGGGGAGAATGACGGCAATTATAGCTGGAACAGCAGCAGGACCCCTTGGCGCTATACGCTCGATTACTTACTTACTGGTGATGAAAGAGCGCTGCCGCAATTAAAGAAGATGAATAATTGGATTAAGGAGGAAACGGATGGGAACCCCGAAAATATCCAATCCGGCTATACTCTAAACGGAAAAGTCTTAGAAGAAGGAAATAGTACAACCTTTGTTGCTCCATTCATGGTCAGTGCCATGGTTGATTCCTCCAATCAGCAATGGATCAACCGATTATGGAAAAGGACGATACAGGAACATGAAGATGATGACTATTTTGCCAATACGATAAAATTACAAACAATGATTGTTGTTTCAGGTAACTGGTGGGCGCCATAAACCCGATATCGGGAATAATTAATGTTGAAAAAGGAGTTTGATGATGAATGAAAAAGGTCACACCTTTCTTGATGTTCCAAGGAAATAATGCAGAAGAAGCCATGAATTATTACACATCTTTAATTGAAGGATCGAAAATAACCAGCATGATTCGGTATGGAGCGAATGAAGGAGGTGCAGAGGGAAGTATCATGCAAGCTGCCTTTACCTTGAAGGATCAGGAGTTTATGTGCATCGATAGCAATATTAAGCATCAATTTACGTTTACACCTTCGTTTTCAATATTCCTTACATGTGATACGGAAGAGGAAATTGACAGGGTTTTTGCGAGTTTAACTGATGGCGGAGAAGTGCTGATGCCATTAGGCGATTATTCCTTCAGTAAGAAGTTCGGATGGGTATCTGATAAGTTCGGTGTTTCCTGGCAACTTACTCTCCCAATATGAATGAAGTGAAAAGGCCACTGGATAGTGGCTTTTTTTGTTGACCAAAGGGGGTTCGGAAGTGATGAGGCGGTGACGGTTGAAAAAGTGCAGTGAAGGTCGGAAAAGTGCGGTGACGGTCGAAAAAAGTGCTCCGGCTGAAACAACTGGATCGTATTTAAAGAAAGGCTGTTTTCACATACTATGTTGCTATTTACCAGGTAGTGAGTTGTGGTTGATTTCCCCTCCAGATGCTCGCTTTCCGCGGGGCGGGCGGTGAGCCTCCTCGGCGTAAACGCCTGTGGGGTCTCACCTGTCCCGCTGCTCCCGCAGGAGTCTCGCACTTCCGCTCCAATCAACCTTAAATAGTTTCGTTTTAAAAACAACAATCTTTACGAAAAGAGCCTAAAGAAAAAACTATGGGCAAACTGGCTTTTCTTAAAATTGTTTACAAAAGGGGGTGCGGAAGTGTCTCACCCCGAACCAGATCGAGGATAAACCGTTTGTACTGTGAAGGAATTAATTATATATTAATCCTTGAGTACATTTATTCATGGATGAAAGTATGATGATGATAAGAAAAGTTCGGAGGGGACAATCATGAAAAATATTAATACTGAACAAGAATACCGTGAACAAATTAAACAAGAGGGACTGACAGTCGGGATTTTTACGACTACATGGTGTCCAGACTGCAAACGTTTAGACATGTTCATTGATGAGATCACCCAAGAACATCAAGACAAACAGTGGTTTACAATCGATCGTGACGAGTTTCCAGAGATTTCAGAAGAGCAGACCGTGATGGGAATTCCATCTTTATTGGTTTTTAAAAATGGAGAAAAGATTGCACATTTGCACAGTGCGAATGCTAAAACCCCAGAGGCAGTCAATGAATTTCTAAATGATCTATAAAAGTTGTTGTAAAGGTGAACCCCTTATTATGCTGTAATAAGGGGTTCACCTTTTTTTAGGGATTTTTTTCTAAAAATAACTTGATTTCTTAGATGAAACAGGGTTTAATTATAGATACCGAATATCCATTATGGATATTCAACATCCACTTAACTATTTGAAGAGGTGAACTGAATTGCAATTAACTAAAGGGGTCGAGCAAGCTATATGCATCATCGTTATACTCTCTACCCAGGATAAAAATGTCCCGCTTTCGTCAAATGAGATCAGCAGGCGATTAGAGGTGTCTCCTTCTTATTTGAAAAAAATCATAAGGAAATTGGTCGTAAAGCAGTTAATCACTTCCGTTCCTGGTAATAACGGCGGCCTTACTCTTGCCAAAAGTGTAGATAAGATTAAAAACCTTGAAATTATTGAGGCGATGGAAGGCCCCATTTCGATGTTTCCGGATACAGGACTTATAGAAAAAGCGTTTAAAGATGGTGAGTATGCAGAGAAGGGAATGGACGTCCTCCGTCGGATGTTTTCTCGGGCGGATCAACTTTTAATAGAGTTCTTTTCCAGCCAAACAGTGGCGGATTTGCTTAAAGAAAGCTTTGGCACCACGGACATACCGACTCTTAATTGGAATACCGCGTCATTGAGTGATGTACTGCGTGAAAAGAAAGGTGAAAAGAAGTGAATATGCTTAAACAAGAATGGAAGCTTTTCCTTACGAATCGAAAATTGGTCGGTGTCGCAATCGTTTTACTGTTCGTCCCGATTATTTATGGGGGGTTATTCCTTAGTTCCGCTTGGAATCCATACGGAAATACAGGCAAATTGCCTGTTGCAGTCGTGAATAAGGATGTAAAGGCGGAATATGAGGGGAAAACCTTAACAGTCGGTAATGAGCTAGTCGAGCAATTAAAGGACAATGATGATTTAGAATGGCATTTCGTAACGGAAAAAGCGGCGAAAAAAGGGTTCGATGATGGTACATATTATATGGTCGTCACCATTCCGGAGGACTTTTCAAAAAATGCTTCAACCGTCCTTGATGATAAGCCTAAGAAAATGAATTTAACGTATGATGTGAATCCTGGACGCAGTTTCGTTTCGGAAACGGTCGGAAAACAGGCAGCGAATAACCTGAAAACGGAAATTGCTGAAAGTGTCACAAAAGAATATGCGGAAGCGATCTTCTCACAACTGGATGAAATCGGAGATGGATTCGGTGATGCAGCAGATGGGGCATCAAAACTGGATGAAGGTGCTGAAAAACTGCATGATGGAAACAACGAAGTGACAGAGAATCTGAATAAATTAGCTTCCAGTACATTAACTTTTAAAGAGGGAGCGAATAAACTTCAAATTGGTGTTGGCGAGTTTTTGGAAGGAGCCAATAAACTTGAAAGTGGCGCTTCGGAATTAAATAAGGGAATATCACAATACACTTCTGGTGTCGGTCAGTTGCAAAAGGGTGCGAACGAACTCGCATCAGGTACAGGGGAATTAACTAATAATAGTAAAGCACTTATACAAGGTTCTTCCCAACTTTCCACTGGGCTGGCCAAAGTGGTTCCAGGAGCCCAAACTTTAAATACTGGATTAGCACAAGCGCAAACAGGCAGTGCGAATTTGAATGATGGGTTGAATCAATTATCGCAAAATGCAAGGCAGCTGACGGACCAATCTACAGGAATCCCAAAAATGGCAGCAGGTCAGCAGAGTTTAAATGAGGGAATCATTAAACTGGCCGAAGGAAGCGGGGCGTTAAATGCCGGCCTGAAAAAGATGGATGGCCAATTGCCCGCAGAAGAACAGCTGAGTCAGCTTAAGCAAGGACTGTCAAGCATTCAAAGCGGTGTGAATCAATTGCAAAAAGCGGTCCCAGCAGGAAGCAGCACGTCCGGTACCGTATCTGGCATTACTGAAGATCTCAATAAAAGCCAAGCAGCTTTAACGGAACTTCAATCAACGATTGCGAATAATGGACAAAGCACAATCAATACCGTTCAAAACACTGAAGCATACAAAAGTATGACCAGTGAACAACAATCCGAATTAATTGGAGCCATTCAAAATGAACTTCAAATACAAGCGGGAGCACAAAAACAAATTGCATCGAATCTTGCTGCAAGTGTATCCGACTTATCAACGCAATTAAAGGATAAAGTAATGCCTGTATTGAATGGATTAGGCCAGCTTCCAGAACAAGTGGCCAATTTAAATAATGCGGTGAATAAAGTCAATCCAAGCGCCGTTTCAGCGTTAAACGGCTATCCGGCAATTAGGAACGCACTGGAAGAACAATTGATTCCTGGTGCAACCCAATTAAATGGCGGCTTGAATGAGGCTGTTGATGGCAGCAATCAATTAACGGCGGCAACACAAAGTTTAAATGAAAAGACACCAGAATTAGTGAAGGGGATCAACCAGTTAGCACAAGGCGGTTCCTCGTTGAATAATGGCCTTTCAAAACTAACTGAGGGGTCTGGTCAGTTGGTTGATGGAGTTTCACAACTTCAGGCAGGGTCATCCTCCTTTGGGAATGGTCTTGAGAAGTATGCGTTTGGTGTTAGCCAAGTTGGCGAAGGGGCAAATAAACTTGCTAATGGGGCGAATGAACTGAATGCAAACTCAGGTTCCTTGAAAGATGGTTCATCAGCACTTGTTAAAGGCACTGAACAATTGGCAAGCAATTTACCAACTTTAAGCAATGGAGTCATCCAACTTGCTGATGGAGCAGGTAAAATCAATAAAGGTTCATCAGCACTTGCTGAAGGTTCAAATAAATTGGGCGATGGAATCTCCTCTCTAAAAGATGGAACAGGCGAACTTTCGAAAAAACTGAGTGATGGTGCAGAAGAAATAAATGAAAATGAAACAACAGATGATAATTACAGCATGATTGCTGAACCGGCACAGGTTAAAGAACAAAAAAGCAGTAACGTGCCTAATTATGGTCATGCACTGGCTCCTTATGTATTGTCTCTTGGGTTATTTGTAGGAGCTATTGCCTTCAACATGGGATTCCCGACAGGCAAGGCATCTACAAGACCTACATCTGGAGTGGCATGGTGGTTCAGTAAATTCACGGTCCTATTTATCCAAGCAACGCTTTCAGCATTAGTGTTGGATGCGATTATGATTTGGGGAATGGACTTACAGGTCGAGAACATGGGGCAATTCATAGGGGTTTCCATTTTGACTTCACTTACCTTCATGTTCATCGTTACCTTCCTGACCGTAGGATTTGGAAATCCAGGTCGTTTAATAGCGATGATATTCCTTGTACTACAGCTAGGTGCAAGCGGAGGAATGTTCCCTGTGGAACTGACCAATAACTTCTTCAGTCATGTTCACCCGTTCATACCAATGACATACTCTGTCATGGGCTTCCGTCAGGCGATGAGTACGAGCCTTGGAGTGGATGCATTGACAACGAGTATCGTGTTCCTTACTGGATGCATCATTTTCTTCAATCTACTACTATTGCTAACGATGGTCATCCGAAAGCGCAAAGAACACAATGTGGAGATGGATGCAAACTAATGAAAAAACCCCCCGGTGCAATGCGCCGGGGGTTTTCTTCATTATGATGGTTCATCTGTGTCCTTTTCTTTATCGATGACTTTCAATCCATTTTCCCCTGAATTTTCAATCACATGTTTAAGGATGGATAATTTGTTATCCCAGAATTGATCGTAAAAGGAAAGCCACTGTTTCAATTCCGCTAAAGGTTCTGGCTGAAGTCGAAAGCGTTTCTCTCTGCCTACCTTCCGGCCACTGACCAATTCAGCTTCAGAAAGGATATGAAGATGCTTGGCAATCGCTGTCCGGCTCATGGAAAAGTGAGAAGTGATTTCTGAAATGGGTAAATCCCCTTCAGCAAGCAATTGCAGGACCTTACGGCGGGTTGGGTCGGCGATAGCCTGAAATACATCATGCTTTTCTGCTGCAGACACTTAGCCCTCAACAACCTTTTTAAGTTTTGCATGAACGAGCTGTTCCCAGCCATGATCCATTCTATCGCGAATCACTGAGCTCTTTTCATTCGGTTTCGGAAGAATCGTTTCAGGCTCTTTCCAACCACCATGAATAAGGGTGAACTCCGTTTTGCCATCCAGTTCTTTTAAAATGAAGGAAATGAACCAACCGTCCGTATCCCAACTGAATGAAAGACGATGAGGAGCATCTAACTCCGTTACCTTACAAGGAGATGGACCAAAAGGTGATTGCACATGGAACTCATGTCCCACTTTCGGTTGAAAATCATTTGGCATGAACCATGAAGCTATGCCCTCTGCAGTCGAAACTGTATCCCAAACTTTTTGGATAGGTGCTTCAAGAATAACTGTCTTCTTGATATCCTGTAGTGTATGTTGATTTTCCATACTGATTCTCCTTTGTCATTGAAAAATATGAAACCAATTGGTTTCGCTTTATTGATTATATAAAACCTTTTGGTTTCATGTCAATGATTTGTTTCGAGCCATTCTCCTTATTCCTGAAATCAGGAATAAGGGAAACAGACTGCTTAATTACCCAATTCTTCAATTTGTTTTGCCAGTTCTGTTAAATTATCGATTGATTTCATTACCTCTGAATCTTCCAATGCCTTAGGGTCGATTTGGCCACTTTCAATATTATTCAAGTATAATTCAATTCCATCTGAAAGCTGTTGATTTGAGCTGACGATTTTCTCATGGATGCCTTCAGCGATTTGGGGTGGTTCAGTTGCATTGAAGTCTTCGATCTCCGTTTTCATCAATTGCAATTCTTTTTCAAGATTTTCCCTTGCTTCGGCATTCGTGACGGCATCTTGTGCCAATGCGGGCACCTCATTGGCAAAATCCTTAACGGTATTAATATATCCCGTCGCATTATCCGCATACTCCAATGATGAATTGACTTCTCCCAAAAGCGAACAGCCGCTTAATATAAGGAAGGACAGAAAAACAATGGTCATTCTTTTTTTCATATATGCCTCCATTTGTTTTTATGGTGATGATCAGATGGGCAAGAATCTCTTTTTATAAATCGCTGCAATGGAATTCAGTATGAAGCCAGGGATTTTCTTCGGAAAAAATGACTTCGAATATAAAAGGTGAAAAGCACTTTTCAGGTCATGCCACTGATTACATGATTTCACTTGTTTAAACCTTGCAACGTCAATGATCTTCACCTTCATTTCGGAAGTGATGAAGATGTTTCGTAAATGGATATCCGAAGGATTCAATCCCTCTTTCCTTGCTAATTGTAAGGCATGGTCAATCTCCTCGATGTTTTTTTCCGTTATCGGGATTCCTAATGTTAAACATTCAAAAAGCGTGTTGCCTTCGATGTGATCTATAACCAGGTAATTTCCCCCCGCATCATATAGTGTTGGATAGTAATCGATGGCCTGAACGGTTTTGTATATTTCAGCTTCAACTTTTGCTGTGTGAGTATGGTCCGGGAAAAACACTTTTAGGGCTTTATTGGTGGAATGAATTCGGAATACATAAGCGCTTCGGCCTTTTCCGATAAGTGATAAAGATTGGTCGGCATCAAGCAATATATGCTTTTTATCATCGGAAATCTTAACGCTTTGAGCTAATTCATAATAGTTCTGCATACTTTTCACCTCTATTGTGAATTTTTTTCGAATCAAAAAAAGACGGTATAACCGATTGTTGGTTATACCGTCTTTTAAAAATTAAAAGACCTCACCAAATAATCGGCAAGGTCTTGCAAACAACTAAGATCAGTTGCCAATAAAGCCGAGGATAAAATCCTGTATTGACGACTTTATTGTATAGCTACTCCCCTTAACAGAAGGATTCATATAAGTATATATAGTGAGTATATAGATTATTGCCTCAATCCGTCAAATATTCGGATTGTATGCTTACCCTTTATGTATATTCGGTATATTCAGGAAGATGTTCGTCCCCATAAATTAATTAACGGAATAAATATTTCAATATACTTTATTTCGACGACAAACTTGTGCATCCGCTTCAAGAAACTTAGGAAATGAATTTTCGTTGCAAATATGTCTATTAAATTAATTAAAAGTCTATTAGTTTACTATTTTGTTACAAATTCATCGATCCCTCTATAGATTTAAAGGATTATGGTATGTTTTTAATGAATGAGGATAAATACCTATAACATAATACTTATTTTAACCGATATTTAAATAAATGTTAAAAATATAATTCTTTAGTAGGGAGAATGAGATGAAGAAATTAATTTTACCAACTTTCTGTTTTGCAGTGTTGTCTACAGTTGCTTTCGAAGAAAAAATATCTGCAGCTCCACTACATGCAGAACAGGCCAATATTGAAACAGGTGTCATGTTCGTCCATGTAAATTCCGGCTCGCTCAATATGAGAAAAACAGGTACTGAAAGTGCAAGCGTAGTCGCCAAGCTGGCAAAAGGCACAAAGGTAACGGTGTATTCGGAATCCAAAGGCTGGGCGAAGATCAGAGCCAATGGAAAAGATGGATATGTCAGTACCAATTATTTATCGGCAACGAAGCCAGGAACTTTAACTAAAGCAGCAGTAGCCATTAAAACGACAACGAAATATGTGAACGTCAGTACAGGTTCACTTAATATGCGAAAAAGTGGTATAGAAAGTGCCAGTATAGTCGCAAAGCTGACAAGGGGCACAAAGGTAACGGTGTATTCGGAATCCAAAGGCTGGGCGAAAATTAAAGCCAATGGAAAAGACGGATATGTCAGTACCAAGTATCTATCGACGACAAAACCTGGTACGGTAACCAAAGCTGCAGCAACCGTTAAAACGACAACAAAATATGTGAATGTCAGCACGGGTTCACTTAATATGCGAAAAAGCGGTATAGAAAGTGCAAGCGTAGTCGCAAAGCTGACAAGGGGCACACAGGTAACGGTGTATTCGGAATCCAAAGGCTGGGCGAAAATTAAAGCTAATGGAAAAGACGGATATGTCAGTACCAAGTATCTGTCTGCTGCAAAGCCAGGATCGGGATCCACAATAGCCACACCTCAAAAAACGACAACAAAATATGTGATTGTCAGTACAGGTTCACTTAATATGCGAAAAAGCGGAACGGAAAGTGCCAGCATAGTCACAAAGTTGACAAGGGGCACACAGGTAACGGTGTATTCGGAATCCCAAGGCTGGGCGAAAATTAAAGCCAATGGAATAGATGGGTATGTCAGTACTGACTATCTTTCAACAACGAAGCCAGGAACGGAAACCAATCCAACCATACCTGAAAAAACGACGACGAAATATGTAAATGTAAGCTCTGGTTCTCTGAATATGCGAAAAAGCGGAACGGAAAGTGCCAGCATAGTCGCGAAGCTTTCAAAAGGAACGAAAGTGACGGTGTATTCGGAATCCAAAGGCTGGGCGAAGATCAAGGCCAATGGAATAGATGGGTATGTCAGTACTGACTATCTTTCAACAACGAAGCCAGGAACGGCTCCCAATCCAATCATACCTGAAAAAACGACGACGAAATATGTAAATGTAAGCTCTGGTTCCCTCAATATGCGAAAAAGCGGAACGGAAAGTGCCAGCATAGTCGCGAAGCTTTCAAAAGGAACGAAAGTGACGGTGTA